>NZ_JBISBU010000017.1:0-96974 GCF_044385805.1 Haloferula sp. A504 | reverse complement strand
TTCAATTCTATCATCGGGAGTTAATACGCAGCCGCAATGATGACTATATCTGCCACACTCAAGAAATCCGAAATAATGATGCCGAGAAGTATAATAATGTCGGGGGGTCCTCGCATTTCGCAATTGGGCGGTGCTCTACGGCGCAAACAGTAGAAGCGAAGTCCCTCCGGGCCACCTCCCCGGAAGCTCCTTCCCCCTCAAAGTGAGTGGGTGGGGTCTGGATGGGGTCGGGTCTGGGTGGAGTCGGTCCTCGCATTTCGCAATTAGCCCTCTTAACTAGAGCCTGTCCCAGGCGGGGCTACTCTTTGAGAGCGAGTGATTTGTGTCGGAACAAAAAGAGGCATGGGAAGCGAAAATGCCTCCCATGCCTGAAATTCGGTGTCTATGATGAGTTTACGACAACAAACATAGCGCCGAACCGTGAACATCATCACCTACCAACCCCCTCTTCGTCCAGCCCTTCCTTCAAAGGGGTCCCGTTTTTCAAGCATTAGGCTGCCTGGGGGCGAATCTTCGGGGGAGTCGATCCGGACAGGGGGCGTCCCGTCGAAGATCGAAGAGGGGCCCTCGCATCTCGCATTTGGCTACGGCGTTCATGGTAGTTTCGGGCGGAATGGCCCCTCTGTCTTCTACGGCTTCCTGAGTCCGTGTCTTGCTGCGCTCCACTCGGTGGCACCCCTCCGGGGTGCGGGGTGATGGCGGCGCGTGAGCCGGGGGTATTCCCCGCTGTCGCGGGTTCGACCCCCGGCCACCCTTCTGTGACGCCTCCGGCGTCGTTTGCCGGAGACGGCATCAGGCAGTTCCCGATGCCTTGGCAGACCCGCCTCCGCCCGTAGGCTGTGCATGGGGTCATGTGCATGGGGTCAGGTGTTACGCGCCAAATTTATATCGTACCCCTTTTTCAAATTGTGACCGTACGGATTTCGGGTGGATTCCCACGCTGAAATCGATTTTTTCTGCCAATGGGATCGTACGATTTGGGCCGGAGTGCGACGGTGGGTGGATGGCTTGTGGAGGGCATATGGAGTGTCAGGGTTGGGTTTTTGGAGGCATGACGGTGGCTCGTGACGGGATCGTATGATTGAAATGGGCGTGTCTGATGTGCTCAGACACGCCCATTTGCTTGTGGTTACGACGTCGTCAGTCACCCACCGTTCCGAGGACTTGCAACTTGGCCCTTCTCACTTGGAACTTCAGCCCCGCGGGACGTAGGCGGTTTCGCGGTCGAGGCGGAAGGTCCAGCGCAGGGGTTCGGGGGACTCTTCCTCATCGACGTTCTTCCAGCGCACCTCGACGTCATACTGGCTCAGACGCAGCGGACGGTTGACCTTCCACTGAAGTTGCCTGGTTTCCACATCCCATGTTGCCGGGACGGTCCCGAAGCCACCGATGCGCATGGTGAGGCTCTCGGCATCGATTTCACCGGCTTCGGAAAGGTCGACGGCAATGCCCGGGAGGCGATCACCCACCAGCGAGCCGGGCTCGGGTGTCACCGGAAAGCGGGTGGGCTTGCTGATGGCGGCGAGGGCACCGGGGTCGCCGCCGTCGATCGTGCCAAATCGGATCGCGAGGTCGAAGATGTGGTCGTGGGTGCCGAGCACGACGTAGCGGGGCAGGGTCAGGTCGTCGCTGTCACGCTTGACCTTCTCCGGGATGACGGTGAAAAGCTGCTGGTAGCCGAATTCCTCGGCGAGCGGATACATTTCCTCGGTGTGGAAGCCGCCGGGATAGGCGTAGGTGGTCACCTCGTCGCCGAACTGGACTTCGAGGAAGCGCTTCGACTCGCCCATCTGGGTGCGCAGGAACTTGTCGTAGGCGTCGGGACCCTTGCTTCGGTGCTCTTTGAGCGTGGCCGGGTAGGGGTGGCCGACCGAGTGGCTGCCGATGGTGGCCCCATGCTTCTTCATTTCCTTGATCATCGCCGTGGACAGGGCCTTGCCCCCTCCGTCGACGTAGTTCTTGTAGAGGAACAAGGTGAAGGGGTAGCCGAACTCCTTGAGAATGGGGAAGGCGTCGGTGTACACCGATTTCCAGCCGTCATCGATGGTGATCATCACCGAGCGCGGGGGAAGATCGGCTTCGCCGCGTTTCCATTTCTGGAATTCCTCCATTGAAATCACCGGCAGGTTCAGGTCGTGGAGGGTCTGCATCTGCTGACGGAACTTCGACGTCAGGATGCGCATTTCCGTTTGCTCCTCGGTCTCCGAGAAATCGTGATAGCCGAGCACCGCGACCCGGGCACCGTCGTCCACCGGGGCGGGAGCGGCCGCGGCGATGACGGGAAGGAAGAACAGAATGGCCGTTCGAAGCATGGCGGAAGCTATTCTGGAATGGGGAGCAAATCAAGGTGGCGGATCGAAGCGCGGACTTCAGTCCGCTCTCCTGGCGGACTGAAGTCCGCGCTCCTTCCGGGAGAGCACTGATGTCAGCACCAACAGGGCAACCGCCAGCCCGGTGCAGGTCGGACCGATGAGCCAGCCGATGCGGGTGTAGAAGGTGAGCTGATTGTTGGTGCCCGCTTTCGCCACCAGAACGCCTGGCTCGAAAAGCGGGAGGCTGGCGACGCGGCGGCCCCTTGGGTCGATGGCCTGGGTCAATCCCGAGCTGGAGGCCACGACCATCCAACGCCCATTCTCGGCAGCGCGATGACGGGCGAGTTCGGCATGCTGAAGGTGCTGGCGTGCGGTCCAGTGGGCGGCGTCCATGCTGGGGACGAGGAACAGTTCCGCGCCGTTGACGACGGCCTGCCGGGCCACGGTGCCGTAGTCGTTGTCGAAGCAGATCGTGGTGGCGATGGTACCCAACGGGGTCTCGAAGGCAGTCGCCTCGGTGCCGGGTTCTCCGTCGTCGAAAAAGTGCACCGGGCGATTCTTGAAGTGGGTCCCCAGGATGTCGTCACGGCCGATCGTCACGGCGGTGTTGGACCAGCTGCCGTCGTCGTGATCGGTCCGGGTTCCGAGGGTGAGAAGCGCGGCCTCCTTGTCGGCCAGAAGGTTTCTAACCGACGCCATCCGGCCGGGTTTGGTACGAATGTCGGGAACGACGGCATACTCCGGCCAGACGATGGCATCGACTGGATCGGGCGCTCCGCGCGACAGGCGCAGGTAGTCATCGAAGGAAACGTCCTCGCCCTGAACCGCCACGATTGTGAACTCGCCGGGTGGGGAGGGCGGCGCGGGCAGGTAGCTGGCCAGAGCGACGACCGCGAGCAGCACGGCACCGAACCGGAATTGCCGGAACGCCACCGCGGCTGCTCCGGTGACCACCAGCAGGCTGACTCCGTAAACCCCGATGAAGGGTGTGAGGTAACCGGGCGGGAGAGCCGTGCCGGGGGTGATCCACGGAAAGCGCAGGGTGAACCACTCCCCGCGGAAATACTCGAGTCCGGTCCACAGGATGCCGATGGCGATGGGCAGCCACTTCTTCCCGCCGAGGCTTTCGCGAAGCGAGGCGGTGCCGACTGCAAAGAAGGTCGGGAAGATCGCGAGGATGAAGAACAGCAGGATGGCCATCGAGCCGAAGAGGGCGGCCAGCCAGTTCAGCGTACCGGCGAAGAGGCCGAGCCCGTAGAGGAGTCCGAGTCCGACCGCTTGACGGGGCGGTGCCTCGCGAAGGGCGATGAGGAGGGGAATGGTGGCGACCAGTGCGAGCGGGTGCCAGTGGAACGGAGGGAAGGAAAGGATCCCGAGTCCGATGGCGAGCAGGGTGAGCAGCAGGCGGATCATGACGATGAGGCGCTTGACTGAAATCCGCCGCCACGATGGAGATTCCGGTAGAGTCCCTCCTGCCCGATGAGTTCGGCGTGGGTGCCGGATTGGACGAGTTGGCCGTCCTTGAGGACAAGGATGCGGTCGGCGGCCTCAATGGTGCTGAGGCGGTGGGCGATGACGAAGCTGGTGCGGTCGGAGCGCAGGCGTTCGAGCGCTTGCTGGACGAGTTTTTCGGTGCGGTTGTCGAGCGCCGAGGTGGCCTCGTCGAGTAACAGGATCGGAGGGTTTCTCAACAGCGCGCGGGCGATGGAGAGACGCTGCCTTTCACCGCCGGAAAAGCGGGTGCCGCGCTCGCCGGCGAAGGTCTCCAGTCCGTCGGGAAGTTCCTCGACGAACCCGAGCGCGTTGGCGGCCTCGAGAGCGTCGAGGATTTCGGCATCGCTCGCCCCGGCGCGTGCCAGCCGCAGGTTGTCGCGGAGGCTGGCATTGAAGAGGAAGCTCTCCTGGGTGACGTAGCCGATGCGGTCCCGCAGCCATTCCTTGGAGAGCTCCGGGAGCGGGCGGCCATCGAGAAGGATTCTGCCGGAATCGGGTTCGTAGAAGCGGGCGATGAGGTGAAGCAGGGTCGACTTCCCGGCACCGGTCGGCCCGACGAGCGCGATGGTTTCGCCGGGCTTCGCCTCCAGCGAGATGTCGGTGACCGCTGGCGAGTCGGGGTCGTAGGAAAAGCTGACATGCTCGAAGCGCACCTCGCCGCGCAGGGTCTCGGGGCGGGCACCCTCGGTCAGGTTGTCCTCCGGCGGTCGGTCGAGGATTTCGGCGACCCGCTTGGCGGATGCGGTGCCGCGGTTGAGCGTCTGGCTCAGGGGGTTGATCTTGGAAATCGGTTCGAAGAGGAATCCCCACGCAAAGAGGAAGTAGAAGAGGACGCCGGCGTCCATCTGCTCCTGCAGGACGCGCCAGGAGCCGAAGGCGACCATCGCGATGATGCCGGCCTCGGCGAGGATGGAGACACCGGGCCAGATCAGCGATTGGCCGCGCATCACGCGCATGTATTTCGAGCGGGTGGTCTGCGAGGCATCGGTGAAGCGGTCGAGTGCCTCGGGCTCGCCGGTGTAGGCCTTGATCTGGCGGATGCCGGAGAGTGAGTCGTGAAGCAAGGCATGGAGCTCCGCCGTCGCCTCGCCCGATTCGCGCCACTGGGGTTCGGCCACCTTCGAGTGCCGCCAGGTCACCAGCGCGATGACCGGCAGCGGGGCGATCGTGACGAGCGCCAGCCGCCAGTCCTGCCAGAACATGGCGGCGAGTACGACGACGAATTGCAGCAGCGCCGGCAGGGCGATATCGAGGGTCTCGGTGAGCAGCTTCTGGACGTTCGGCACATCGGTGCTGACCCGGCTCATGATTTCGCCGGAGCGATTTCGGTCGAACCAGCGGACCGGCTGCCGCTGGAGGCGGTCGAACATCTCGATCCGAAGCTCGTGGACGAGCCGCGACTCAAGCGACTGGGCGGTCAGCGAGCGCAGGGCGAGAAGCGACTGGCGGGCGGCGATCGCGGCGAGGCCGACCAACGCGGTGGGCAGGACCAGGTCCGGTCGCCTTTCGCCAATCACGACATCGGTGAAGTGCCGGGCCACCGCCGGCAGGACGAGCACCAGCACGGTGCCGACGATACCGAGCAGGACGACGATCGTGGCGCGGCCCCGGTGGCGGGAGAGGCGGTGGAGCATGGGGCGAGGCTGCGCTTCGGATGAGAACGGCCCAGGGCTGGGCGCGGGCTCGCACCGCGGCCGGGAGGCCACCCGGGCCTGACATGGCGCTTGGAAAGCGCCACTCCCTACGCCGGGCAGAGCGGCTTCTCTTTGTCGGCCGCCGGAGCGGCAAGCTCCTGGTTGGGGGCCAGGGTCCCGAGGCCGAGCTTCGCGAGCAGCGCCTGGTCCTTCTCGACGGCCGGGTTGCCGGTGGTGAGGAGTTTTTCGCCGTAGAAGATCGAGTTGGCGCCGGCGAAGAAACACAGGGCCTGGGTCTCGTCGGACATGCGGGTGCGGCCGGCGGAGAGGCGGACCTTGGCCTTGGGCACCGCGATGCGGGCGACGGCGATCATGCGGACCAGATCGAACACGTCGACCGGTTCGGCCCCCTCCAGCGGCGTGCCGGGCATCGGCATCAGCGAGTTGATCGGCAGGCTTTCGGGCTGCGGGTTGAACTCGGAGATGACTTCGAGCATTTTCAGCCGGTCGTCGTTGGTTTCCCCGAGACCGAGGATGCCGCCGCAGCAGACCGACATGCCGGCGTCCTGGACGTTGCGGATCGTCCGCAGGCGGTCCTCGTAGGTGTGGGTGGTGACGATGTTCGGGTAGTGCTCCGGCGAGGTGTCGAGGTTGTGGTTGTAGGCGGTCACGCCCGCCTTCTTGAGCCGCTTGGCCTCTTCCGGGCCGAGTTCGCCGAGGGTCACGCAGACCTCCATGCCGAGTTTGGCGACATCCTCGATGATCTCGACAACCTGCTCGAAGCGCTTGGTGCCGCCGCGCACGCCCTTCCATGCCGCGCCCATGCAGAAGCGGGTCGAGCCGGTCGCCTTGGCGGCGAGGGCGCGCTCCATCACGTCGCGTTTCTCCATCAGGCGCTCGGCCTCGACCTCGGTGTTGTAGCGGGCCGACTGGGAGCAGTAGGAGCAGTCCTCCGAGCAGCCGCCGGTCTTGATCGAAAGCAGGGTGCAGAGTTGCACGTCCGGATTGTCCCAGTTGGCCTCGTGGACCGTGCGGGCTTGCTTGAGCAACTCGAAGAACGGCAGTTCGAAGAGGGCCTTGAGTTCGTTGAATTTCATGATGGATGGAGAGTTCAGGTGCCCCAGCGTCCCTTGACGATGGGCATTTTGCCGCGACCGACCCACGAGTAGTCGGTGGGTCCGTGGGCGCCTTCCAGCGGCACGCCGAGTTGGCGTTTCCACACCTTGCTCATGCTTTCCGCGGTGTGGCAGCCCCAACTCTTGCAGTAGGCGTTCTTGGTGAAGATCGAGCGCTTGATCCGGTGCAGGTCGTCCTGGTGGAGCCAGATGGTGGAGGCCGCCATGATGTCGTTGCCGTAATCGAGCATGAAGGCGTACTTGTTGCTGTGGCCGAAGAAGTCGAAGGTCTGCACGGATCCCTTCGGCATGCTGTTGATTGCGGCGATCATGCCACCTTGGGAATCGAACCACTTGAGGGTGACGTTGCGCTTGCGGGCGAGGTCGGCGATCCAGGTCGTGTAGGGCTTGCCGTCCTCCGCGGAGCGGGTGCGGTAGCCGTCGCGATGGACGATCCAGACGATGCGGGCATTGGAACCGTAGGCCTTGCGGATTTCGACCATGCGCAGGGTGGAGGCACGGATGAAATTGGCCCACCAGCGGTCGTGACGATCCGCCGGCACCCGGAGGTCCTCCCATTTCCGCAGCGAGGGACCACCCGTGAGAATCACGTGGTTGGCGTCGGCCACGGGGGCGAACGCAAGAAGGAGCAGCGTCAGCAGCAGGCGTTGCATGGCGGAATTATTGGCGGATCATCCGGCGGCTGAGAAGTGCCAAGTGTGTGTGCACGCGGGCGGTTCCAGGCACCGCGGATGGAGGCTTCAGGACCCGCGCCCGGCCCGCGCGATCTTCTCGAGGCCTTCGAGCATGCGGGAGCGTGGACAGGCGAGGTTGAAGCGGAACCAACCGGGCCACCCGAAGAAGTTGCCGTCGGAGACGAAGAGTCCCGCCTGCCTTTCCAGCAAGTTGGCGGGGTTCTGGGAGTCGAGCGACCGGCCGTCGATCCAGGCCAGGTAGGTGGCTTCCGCCGGCACGGGCTTCAGATCGGGAAGTCTCTCGGCGAAGAAGGTGTCGAGTGCCTCGCGGTTGGTCCGGAGGTAGGCGAGGAGTTCCTGCCTCCAAGGCTCGCCGTGGCGGTAGGCGGCCTCGGCGGCGTAGTAGGAGAGGGCGTTGATTTCGGTAAGCGTGTGACCGCGGGCGGCGGCGAAGCGGCGGCGGATCGAGTCGTCCTCGACGACCGCAAAGGCGTATCCGAGTCCGGCGATGTTCCAGGTCTTGCTCGGCGAAAGCAGGGTGATGCAGTGCTTCCGCAGCTCGGCGGGAAGCCGGAGTGCCGAAAAGTGGGGCGTGGTGGCTTCGTCGAGGATCAGGTCACAGTGAATCTCGTCGGAAACGAGCACGATGCCGCGATCGGCACAGAAGCGGGCGACCTGCTCGACTTCCGCGGCGCTGAAGACGCGGCCGAGCGGGTTCTGAGGGTTGCACAGCAGGAACACCCGGGTGTCGTCGGTGACCGCATCGGCCATGGCCTGCCAGTCGAAGGTGTAGCGGCCATCGACCCGCGTGTGATCCACTGTGATCAGGCGGGCACCCGCGTCCCGGTGAACCCCGAGGAAGGGGGGATAGACCGGCGTGCAGGTCATGAGCGCCTCGCCGGGTTCGCAGAAGGCCCGGGCGGCGAGCGAAAGGGCGGGCACGAGACCGCCGAGGTGGATCCGCTGGTCGCGCCCGATGGTGGCACCGTGCCGCTGCTTCAGGTTCTCATCGATCGCCTCCTCGAGGCCCTCGTGGGCCTGGGCGTAGCCGAAAATGCCGTGATTCACCCGCTGGTGGAGCGCCTCGAGAATCTCCGGGCAGGAGGCGAAGTCCATGTCGGCCACCCAGTAGGGGTCGAGTTCGGGACGCCGGTCGAACTTGATGCATCCGGTGCCTCGCCGGTCGATCGGGGTGTCGAAGTGGTAGCGCACGGGCGGGGCTTAGCTTGGCCGGGGAGGCTTGGAAATTGGAAACACGCAAAGTTTCCGGAGGCCGTCCCAGCCCGGGTTTTCCGCGGGTGGGAGATCCAGGCTAATCCTCGACCGGGTAGCCGGCTTGTTCGAGCGCAAGATTTCCGGCACCCACCATGCCGGCCTCGTTGCCGAAACGGGCGGGCAGGACCATCAGGTTCTCGCGGAACGGGTCGGACAATTGCGCGTAGAGGTGCTCGGTCAGAGGGCCGAAGAGCAGGTCACCGGCGCGGGAAACCCCGCCGCCGATGATGAGGGCGTGCGGATTGAGCAGCCAGCAGCAGCTCATGAGGGTCGAGGCAAGGCGCCGGGCGACCTCGTCCCACACGCCGAGGGCAATCCCGTCGCCGGCTCGGGCGAGTCGCGAAAGCGCTTGCGGGGTCACCTCGTCGGCGGTCTTGGGCTGGCCGGCCCTTGCGTAATGCTGCTGCGCCATTTCGGCGATCTCCCGGTTGCCGATGTAGTCTTCGAGCGCGCCGAGATTGCCGTAGTGGCCGCGTTTTCCCTGCCAGTCGTTCGACATCTGCCCGACCTCGCCGGCACCGAAGCGGCTGCCGCGGATCATTTGTCCATTGGCCACGACGCCGCCGCCCACGCCGGTTCCCAGGGTGATGGCGATGAGGTCCCGGGTTCCGCGACCAGCTCCCTTCTTCCATTCCGCATAGGTCATGCAGTTGGCGTCATTGTCGACGGTCACCGGCAGATCCAGTCGCTGCTCGAGGCGGTCGCGCAGGGGAAATCGCTCCCATCCCGGGACGTTGGTGAGGTTGTGGACCACGCCTTGCTCGAAATGGACGAATCCCGGCATGCCGACCCCGACGGCGGCGATGCCGGGATGGCGCTCGCGCAGGCTCCGGACGGCATCGAGCATCGCATCGATCAGGGGATCCGGTCCATCGAAGTCCTGCGTGGCGATGGGGGGGGCGGTATCGATGACCTCGCCTCCGAGGATCACGCCGGATTTCACCGAGGTTCCGCCGAAATCGATGCCGATGGCGAGTTCACTTGTCATGGATGGTAGGAGTTCAGCGGAAGACGCGGCGCCCGACAAGGTCGATGCCCGCCAAGGTGAGGTCGGGATCCACCGCATCGATTTCCGGCAGGCCGGCGGCGATCAGTCGGGCATCGCCGCCGGTGGCGACGGCGACCGCCGGCGCGGCGATCTCCGAGCGCAGCGCCGCGAGGATCTCCCGGACCAGACCGCGATAGCCGATCACCGCCCCCGCGCGCATCGCCTCGGTGGTCGACTTGCCAATGGCGCTGGCCGGTTCCGCCAGCTCGATCTGTGGCAGCAGCGCGGTGCGGCGTCCGAGATACTCGCCCATCGCCCCCAGGCCCGGGGCGATCACGCCTCCCGCGTAGGCCGGGGCGGGGGAGATCACGTCGAAAGTCACGGCGGTGCCGAAGTCGATCACGATCGCCGGGTGGCCATGGCGGGCGACCACCCCGACGCCGTTGGCCAGCCGGTCGGCGCCGATGCTGGCCGGCCGGGGGTAGTCGATTCCGATCCCCAGCGGGCTCTCGTGGGAGATCCGGTGCAGCGGTCCACGGGTGGAGAGAGCCTCCTCAAGGATGGAGGCCTTGTCGGGAACGACCGAGCAAAGCACGGCGGCCTCGAAATCCAGATCCTTCAGCGCCCCGGCGAGACTCGCGGCGGAAATCTCCCCGGTGGGGATCCAGAAGCTGTGCTCCGGTTCTCCGGCCCGCCGGGCGACCGCGAACTTGGTGCGGGTGTTCGAGTTGTCGATCAGCAGCAGTTTCATCACCAGCGGCAGGTGCGATAGACCTCGCTCCCACCGTCCTTCAGGGTCGGGGGAGTGCTTTGGTCGCGAACCTTGAGGGAGGCCCCATTGATCCGCAGCACGAGCGGGCCGTCGAGATCCCCCGGTTCGAGCCAGAACTTGATGGCGGCCGCCTCGGTGGCGGCGAGAGCCGGGTCGCCCGGGTCCAGATCCCCGATGCCGCTTCCTTCGAGCGAAAGCCCGGCCGGCTTCCGGTCGTTTCCGGCAGCGGTTTCCAGCGCCAGATCCGCATCGATGGCGAACTTTCCGGGATCGGTCACCTCCAGGCGGAGTTCGAGCCAGTGGTAGCTGAGGTCCCGCTGGAGCCGCGCGAATTCGATCCGGCATCCCGCCGCCGGATCCGGGTTCCATTCGTAGGGACGCAGGAACCACTGCCAGACCGCCACCGCGAGGGTGGGGATCAGCAGGCCCAGAAGAATCTTGCGACGTCGTGTCACGGCCAAGCGCTTAGGTCAGCGGAACGCGGGACACCAATGCAAAAAGAAGCAGGCGGCCCGAAACGGACCGCCTGCTGCAAGTTTGGGAATCGAAGGATTCTTACTGATGATCGGTGTAGGCCGGGACACCGTGCTCGGCCACATCGAGACCTTCCTCTTCCTCCTGTTCATCGACGCGCACGCCCATGACCAGCTTCAGGATGAAGAACACGACGAAGGAGAAGATGAACGCGGCGGCTCCGACCGCCAGAACGCCCACGAACTGGCCTCCGATGGAGAACTGCTTCTCGGCACCCTCGGGAACAACCTCGAAGATGGCGGCGGCGAGGATGCCCCAGATGCCGCAAACGCCGTGGACCGAGATGGCACCGACCGGATCGTCGATCTTGATCTTGTCGAAGAACAGGACCGCGACGACGACGATGATGCCGGCGATGATGCCGATGATCATGGCGCCGCCGGCGGAGACGATGTCCGCGTTGGCGGTGATGCCGACGAGACCGGCGAGGAAGCCGTTGAGGGCCATCGAGAGGTCAGGCTTCTTCAGCACCGCCCACGAGGTGGCGATCGCACCGAGGGATCCGGTGCAGGCAGCGAGCGTGGTGGTGGTGAAGACCAGGCCCAGCGGACCCGGAGCGGCCGAAAGAACCGATCCGCCGTTGAATCCGAACCATCCGAAGAAGAGCAGGAACACGCCGATGGCGGCCAGCGGCAGGCTGTGGGGGAGGATCGGCTTGATGCCTTCCGCGGTGTATTTCCCGCGACGGGGCCCGAGGATGATCACGCAGGCCAGGGCCGCGAAGCCGCCGAAGGCGTGAACCACGGCCGATCCGGCGAAGTCCTTGAAGCCGTTGCCGCCGTTGAGGCCACCGAGCCAGCCACCGCCCCAATGCCAGGAACCGACAACCGGATACCAGAAGCCGACGAGGATCGTGGCGAAGATCATGAAGGTCGGGAGCTTGACCCGCTCGGCCACCGCACCCGACACGATCGTGGCCGCCGTGGCCGCGAACATCGCCTGGAAGATGAAGTCACCGTAACCGGTCATGGCCAGAGCGAGACCCCCGTAGCCGAAGGTGTCGCCACCATCGGCATTCAGGTCGCCGATCATGCCGCCGAGGCTGAACCAGCCGTTGAAATCACCCGGGTAGTGGGTGTTGAAGCCAACCAGCGCGTAGGTGACGATGCCGATCGCGATGATGAAGCAGTTCTTGAACAGGATGTTCACCGTGTTCTTGCGCTGCGTCAGGCCGGCCTCGAGGGTGGCGAATCCAAGGTGCATCAGAAAGACCAGCGCCGCCGCAATCACCGTCCACAGCATGGAGGTGGTGAAAAAATCGAAGGCGTAGGCGTAGTCGCCTTGGCTTTCGATCAGGGCGTCGTAGTCTGCTCGGTACTCGTCCTCAGCAAAGGCGGTGGTCGCCAGTAGGGGGCTGAGGAACATCAATTTCTTTAGTGTTCGCATGGTTGGTTGCGGTTGTTGGAGTTGAACTCGGCGGTGGGGTAGCATCTGCCGTGCCAAGTCACGAAATCCTCACCACCGTCCGCTGCGGCACCCCTTGTTCCGGGCTCGAAAGGTGCCCGCGTCCCCGGATCGGTTTGCCGCCGAAAATGCTCGGAAATGGTCAGCGGGGCCGACCGAATCCTTTGGGCGATTTGCCTTGCAAGCCATCGGCCCGGGCGTTAGAACCGCTCCGTGCGAGCGAAGTACGCCCGTGCTTTTTATCTGGACACGGTTATCAAGGTTTCTTAAATAGACCCCGGTAAGTCAGTGTCTTCCCAGCTTAATTGGCACGGTCGATGCTTTCGCAACCAAGTCTCTCTCGAAGTCGGCCAAGCCGTCCAAGAGGGTTATTCGCAGCAACCGAACAACGAAATACGATGCGCAACTACAGCAAAACTATTGGTGCCCTGGCCGCTGCCTCCACCCTCGTGGCAGGCTACGCTTCGGCAGAACTTGAAGGTGAAGTCCACGTTGGCTATCACAACATGTATGAGTTCCGATTTGTGGACCTCGGCCAAGACCTCATCGAGGCTGGAGCCGATGTCGGCATGACCTTCGGAGACTTCGGCGTCAGCGCCGGTGTTTGGTATGCCAGTTCCGACGTGCCCGTTGCCTTGCTTGGTGGCAATACCAAGATCAACTTCGACGAGTTGGATCTCTACACCGGTGTGAGCTACAGCATCGGGGATCTCACTCTCGAGGCAGGTTACATCTACTACTACTTCCCGGACACCGGCACGGTCGCAGGCCTTCTTGGCTTGGGCACCTCCAACACCCAGGAAGTTTACGTGGGAGCCAGCTACGACTTCTCCTTCGGGCTTTCCGTCGGATCGACGTGGTATTACGACTTCGACGCGAACAACGGTTGGTACTGGGACACCAGCATCGGCTACACGGTCGAGCTGATGGAGTGCCTTGACTTGGAACTTACCGGTGGCATCGCATTTGCTGATGGCCTCGGCACCCAGGTGTCTTCCCGGATTGGCTCCGTTGGCACGGCCGATGGCTTCCAAGGTTACTACCTGCAGGCTGCCCTTCCTTGGGAGTTCCGCGAGAACGTGACCCTGACTCCCTACGTGCGCTACACCGCTGCTGAAGGCGATCTGGCGACTGACGTGATCAATGCCGCCATCGGTGGCACCGGTCGCGGTGGTCAGGACTACCTGGTCAGCGGTGTTTCCCTTGCGGTCGGCTTCTGATCGAGGCTTACCTCAACTGAAATCAAACGAGCGGTCGTCCTTCGGGGCGGCCGCTTTTTCGTGCCCTGACGGCTCGATCTATTCTCGAGCCCTGGGGTGGGCCTGATCGTAGGCTTCGCGAAGTCGTTCCTTCGTGACGTGGGTGTAGATCTGGGTGGTCGACAGCGAGGAGTGACCCAACATCGATTGCACCGAGCGCAGATCCGCTCCCGCGTCCAGAAGGTGGGTGGCGAAGGAATGCCGGAGCTTGTGTGGCGAGATCTTGAAGGGAATCGACGACAGCCCGACGTATTTGCGGAGCAGCGCATCCACGGCCTGCTGCGTGATGCGGGTCCGGCGCTTGCTGATGAAGAGCGGACCGCTGCCCAGCGCGGCCTCGCGCCGGTACCGGTCGATCGCGGCCAGCGCCGGCCCCCCGACGGGAATCTGGCGCTCTCTGGAGCCTTTGCCGGTGACGCGCAGGGTTTCTCCGAGGAGATCGATGTCGCTCAGTTCCAGCGAGCGGAGTTCCGAGATCCGCAGACCGCACGAGTAGAAGAGCTCAAGGATGGCCGCGTCGCGCATGGGCAGCCAGGCGGGAGCATTGCGGCCGGGAGGGGTCTTCAAGGGAAGCGTCAGCAGTTCGTCGACCTGGGCCCGGGTCAGGACCACGGGGAGTTTCCGCTCCGGTTTCGGGAGCTGGACCTCGGTGACGGGGTTCTTCGGAAATCCGCGGCGGTGCACGAGATAGCGGTAGAACGATCGCAGGGCGGCGAAGCGCAGCCGGATGGTCGAGCGGGCAAGCTCCGCTTTCATCAACTCGTAGAGCCAGTCGCGGAAGTGGTCGGCGTTCAGGCTCCGCCAGCCCGGGAAGTCGTCCTGCCAGCGCCCGCGCAGGTTCTCGATGGCGCGCCGGTAGCGCTCGAGGGTGTGTTGTGAGGCACCGCGCTCGACCTCCATGAATTGGAGAAAGTCGCGGGGCAGGTCCTCATCCGTCATTTCCGGGAGCCTGCCTCTTTGCGCGGAAAATGGCGATCAGGATCAGCACGAATCCGGCCGCCGCCAGACCTCCGGCGATGAGCTGTCCGATGAGAATCATCTCGCCTTCGGTTTTCATCAATTCCTCCGCCACTTCTTCGCTCGCATACTGAAGATCCTGCTTCAAGCGACCGAGTCGCTGGGCGACGAGCAGCACCAGAACGGTCGCGGAAAGGAACAGGGTCAGGGCGATTCGGACGAGGCGGGGCATGGTCTGAAGCTGAAGATCTGAAGAAAAGCTGAAATCCGAACTCAGCCTGCACAGCGTGGGCAGGTACCGAAGAATTCGAGTTCGTGGTAGAGGTCTCGAAATCCGGTTTTCTCCCGGATCTCGTTTTCCAATTCGTGGACCGGGCACGGGGCCTTGATGGCCTCGATCGAGCCACATTCGGTGCAAATCAGGTAGTCGCGGTGTCGCCCGGGCACCAGCAGGGCGAAGTAGGCGGCGCGCTCGTGCAGCCCCAGCCGCCGGACGATGCCCTTCTCGGTCAGGCGCTGGAGAAGCCGGAAGACCGTTGCCTTGTCGCATTGATCGGTGAGACGGGGTGACTCGGCGAGTTCGGCGAGCGTCATCGGCCGGTCGGTTTCGACCAGTGTGGCCAGCAGTTGTTCCATCGCCTTGGTCCGGCGCATCCCGCCGGAGCGGCAGCGATCGATGGTTTCGGCAACGAGGGCGTTCATGGTGTGGAGGATCCTAGTCTGGAGCCGGGTGACGGGAAACCGAAATCAGAGCAGGGTTGGCTGCCCTCCGTGTGGCGGTGGCGCGCCGATTTTCTCGTAGGCGGCGGGTTGCGCCACACGGCCCCGGGGCGTGCGGCTGAGGAATCCCTGGAGAATCAAAAAGGGCTCGTGGACTTCCTCCAGCGTCGAGGCATCCTCGCCAACGGCGACCGCGAGGGAACCAAGCCCCACGGGACCACCGGAAAACTTGTAGATCAGGGCCTCGAGCAGGCGCTTGTCCATCTCGTCGAGACCGTCGGAATCGATCTCGATCATCGCCAGCGCGGCATCGGCGATCGGCCCGGTGATGGTGCCGTCGCTGCGCACCTCCGCGTAGTCGCGGACCCACCGCAGCAGGGCGTTGGCGACCCGCGGGGTGCCACGCGAGCGGCGCGCGATCTCAAGGGAGCCGTCCGGGTTCACGGGGATGTTGAGAAGGCCGGCCGAGCGCTCGATGATCTGCGCGAGTTCGGTTTCCGAGTAGTAGTCGAGGCGGTTGACCAGTCCGAAGCGCGAACGCAGCGGCGCGGTCAGCATGCCCGAGCGGGTGGTGGCACCGACCAGGGTGAAGCGGGGGAGGTTGAGCTGGATGGAGCGGGCCGACGGGCCGGAATCGATGATGATGTCCAGACGATAGTCTTCCATCGCCGGATAGAGGTATTCCTCGATGGCCGGGTGGAGGCGGTGGATCTCATCAATGAAGAGGACATCCCCCTTCTGCAGGTTGGTCAGAACGCCGGCCAGGTCGCCGGCCTTTTCGATCTGCGGGCCGGAAGTGGTGTGGAGCTGGGTTCCGGCGGCGCGGGCGATGATGTTGGCCAGGGTCGTCTTGCCGAGCCCGGGTGGTCCGGAGAGGAGCACGTGGTCGAGCACGTCGCCGCGGTTCGCGGCGGCCTCGACCATGAGCAGCAGCCGCTCCTTGACCTTCTCCTGCCCGATGAACTCCGAAAACACCGGCGGGCGCAGGGAAATGTCGAACGAACTGGAGGGCTCGGAGGTGGCTTTCTGGTAGAAATTCTCGCTCATCGGCGCGGCGGGACGAGATGACCACAGGGAGGACGGATGAACACGCTTTTTCCTCTCAGAATCGCCTTTACAAGGGAGGGGGGATGCCTAGAGTTCGCGCCCCGCCCGCGGGACAACCAATTTCGAGCCATGAAAGTTCTCTCATCCCTTTCCTCCGCCAAGCGCCGCCACACCGATTGCCAGGTCGTGTCGCGCAAGGGGACGACCTACGTGATCTGCAAGACCAACCCGAAGTTCAAGGCCCGCCAGGGGGCGACCAAGGGCACCCGCCTTTCGAAGAAGGGTGTGAAGTAGGGACTTCCCCTCCTTCGCCAAGACTTCGGAGGGCAGGCAAACCGGAAGTTCCAAGTCAGAAGTTCCAAGTTCCAAACGAAAAGAGGCGGCCGGAAGGCCGCCTTTTTTGCGTTCGGTGTATTGATTCCTCACTCCCGACCAGAGGCTGATGGTTGACCGTTTGGCCGTCTGATGTCTGACCGTCTGATGTCTGCCGTCTTCAGGTATTCGCAGCGGTCTCGCCGGCGAGCGAGGCGTCGAGCACCTCGCGGCGGAGGTTGCGGCCCTTGCCCCGGCTCCACCACAGCACCACCGGTGCGGCAACGAAGATCGAGGAGTAGGTGCCGACCACCAGGCCGACCAGGATCATGGTCGAGAAGTCGCGCAGCGCGGCTCCCCCGAAGATCGCCAGGATCGCCACCGTGGTGATCGTGGTCAGCGAGGTCAGCAAGGTCCGTGACAGGGTGGCGTTGATCGCCTGATTCATCAGGTCCTTGATATTGCCCCGCTCGGTGAGCAGCGATTCCCGGATCCGGTCGAAGACGATGATCGTGTCGTTGATCGAGTAACCCGCGATGGTGAGGATCGCACCGACGTGGATGAGCGAGAGTTCGCCGCCGAAAAGAACCACCAGTCCCACCGCGAGGACGACGTCGTGAACCACGGCGACAAAGGCACCCAGCGCGAACGAGAATTCGAAGCGGATGCTGATGTAGATGAGGATGGCAATCAGGCCGAGGCCGAGGGCGATCGAGGAGTTGATGAGGAAGGCCGAACCGGCCGTTGCCGAAACCGTGTCGGTACTGGCATCGACCACGTAGTTCGTTTTGCCCGTGTCCTTTCCGGTGTCGCGGTCGAGCGTCGGCGTCCGCTCCTGAAGAACGGGGAAGGCCGATCGCAGCGTGTCTTCGATCCTGGTGGTGTCCGCGGTGGAGCAACGGATGGTGAGGAGTTCTCCACTGTTCGGGACGTTCTCTTCCTGGATGATGGGCTTGGACTCGGTGTCGAGATCCTGGAGCGCCTTCTCGGCCTCCGCCTGGCGCACACCCTTGGAATCCTGGGGAAAGGTGAAGGTGAGGATGGATCCGCCGGTGAAGTCGACTCCGAGCGCGTCCTTCTGTTTCCAGGCGAAGCCGCCGACGGCGGCCAGGAAGAGAAGGGTCGAGAGGGCAAAGGCCGCCTTGCGCTTGCCGAGGAAGTCCCAGTTGGTGGAGCGGAAGATGTTGAGCAGGGAAAGGTTCTTGAGGGCACCGGTGTCGAGAGCCCAGCGGAACAGGACGCGCGTGACGAGAATCGCCGAGAACATCGAACCGAGCAGGCCGACGGTCAGCGTGACGGCGAAGCCGGCGACCGTGGAACTCGCCTTCCAGAAGAGGATGACCGCCGTAAGGAGGGAGGTGGTGTTGGAGTCGAAGATCGCCGAGAAGGCCTTCTCGTAGGCGGTGTCGATGGCGGTCTTGAGCGACTTGCCGCTGCTGAGTTCCTCACGCAATCGCTCGTAGATGAGCACGTTGGCATCCACCGCCATGCCGATGGTGAGGATGATGCCGGCGATGCCCGGGAGGGTGAAGGTGAAGCCGAACATCGCCATCGCGCCGAAGATCAGCACCGAGTTCACCGCGAGGGCGGTCAATGCGATGAGACCGGCCGTGCGGTAGTAGATCAGGATGAAGACCGCCGTGATGGCCAGGCCGATGGCGGCGGAGGTGATGCCCTGTTTGACCACGGCCTCACCCAGGCTCGGAGACACCGTGCGCTCCTCGTCGATGACGAGGGCGTTCTCCAGCGGGTTGAGGAGCTGGCTGGCAAGGGTGCCGGCTTCCTCGAAGCTGTCCTGACCCTGAATCACGAAATTCTTTCCAAGCGGCGTGGTCTGAACCACGGGTGCGGTGATCACGACGTCGTCGAGGAGCACCGCGATGCGGTCGGATCCGGCGGTCATGTCCTTGGTGAGGTTGGTCATTTTCTCGCCACCGGCACCGGTGAGCTTGATGCCGACCTGGTGGTCGGTGCCCTGGGTCTGGGGCCAGGCGTCGGCGATGTCGGCACCGTCGATGGCGGTGCGGTTGTTCAGCAGGAGGTATTCCGTGAAAGGGTCTCCCTCGCGGTTCACGCCTTCGTGCTTGTAGGCCTTGAAGCCGGGGATGACTTCCTCGCCGTCATAGACCTGCTTGGCCAGCATCTGGCTCTGGGGATTGACCTCACGAAGTTCGAGCTTGGCGACCTTCTGGAGGATTTCCCGGATCTCCTCGGCGGCCTCGGGCTCCATGCCCGGCATTTGCAGGATGATCGTGTCGTCACCACTCTTGGCGATCGAGAGGTCCCCGGTTCCCGCCGAGTCGAGACGCTTCTGGATCGTCTCGATGGCATTGTCCATGTCGCGGTCGGTGAGCGGGATGACCTCGTTGGTGTCGGGATCGACATTGGGCTGCACCCGCAGGGTGAAGGCCGAGCCGCCGACGATGTCGATGCCGCCCTGGAGCGTCTTCGACGGCGGGATCAGGGCCAGGATGCACAGGGTGCAGAGGCCGAGAACGAGGATGGAGCCGATGTTGCGCTTGCGGCGGTCCGATTCGGTCGCGAAGTACCAGATGAAAAGGATCAGCAGCGAAAGTCCGGAAAGAAACAGAACCAGGGGATCGCTGACGATCTGGAGCGCGAGAAGGGAGGAGGTCATGGGATTGGAGGCGTGCTCGTGGCCCGGAGGGCTTACTTGGAGTCACTGGAAGCGCCGGCCTCGGCGCTCTTCTTCTTGGTGACCGTGGCGATGGCCGGCTTGTCGAACTCGACCATGGTGCCCTCGGCGAGCTTCAGGACCACGGTCTTGTCCTTGATGTTGTGGACGATGGCGTGGATGCCGGCCGTGGTGACCACCCGGTCTCCGGTCTGGAGGGCGTCGATGCGCTTCTGGAGCTCCTTGCGCTGGCGTTGCTGGGGCCGGATGAGCAGGAAGTAGAACATCACGACCATGAGGCCCATCATGACCAGCGGATTGCCGAGGAGACCGCCACCGCCACCGGAGCCGGTGCCGCCTTGAGCGAGAATGAAGAGATTGTGGAAGATGTGTGTGTTCATGCCTGAGTGTATCGGCGGATGAATGAGTCCTTGAATTCGAGGAAGTTTCCGTCGCGGATGGCCGTTCGCGCTCCGTCGGCGAGGGCGAGGAGGAAATGCAGATTGTGGAAGGAAAGCAACCGCAAAGCGAGGATTTCACCAGCCCGGAAGAGGTGGCGGATGTAGGCCCGCGAAAACCCCGAGACGTGCGGATGGGCGGACTCGCACAGCGGCCCGCCGTCCCGCTCGAACTCGGCGTTCTTGATGTGGATCGGCCCGTCCAGCGTGAAGGCCTGCCCGTGGCGGGCGACTCGCGTCGGCATGACGCAGTCGAACATGTCCACACCACGGCCGATCATCTCGAGAATCTGGGGCGGGGTGCCGAGGCCCATGGCGTAGCGCGGTTTGCCCTCGGGCAGGAAAGGCACGCTGTTCTCAATGGCCCGGAACATCTCCTCTTCGGGCTCGCCCACCGAGACGCCGCCGATCGCGTAGCCGTCGAAATCGAGTTCGACCAGTTCACGGGCCGATTGTTCGCGGAGTTCGGCCCAGGTCGAGCCCTGGACGATGCCGAAGTGCCTTTGCGGACCCCCGCCCGAGAGCGGGTCGTGCTCGGTAATCCAGTCCTTGCAGCGCCGGGCCCAGCGGGTGGTGAGGCCCAGCGATTCGGCGGCGTAGCTTTTCTCGCAGGGATAGGGCGGGCATTCGTCGAAAAGCATCGCGATGTCGGAGCCGAGCGCGGCCTGGATCTCCATGCTCAGCTCGGGAGTCAGCAGCATGTTGGCGCCATCGAGGTGATTCTGGAAGCGGACGCCTTCCTCGGTGATCTTGCGGAGCTTGGCGAGCGACCAGACCTGGAAGCCTCCGGAATCGGTGAGCAGGGGCTTTCTCCAGGAGGAAAAGCCGTGGAGCCCGCCGAAGTCGCGGATCAGCTCGTGGCCGGGCCGCAGCCACAGGTGGTAGGTGTTTCCGAGGATGATCTGGGCTCCGAGCAGGTCGAGCTCGTCGGGGTGGAGCGTCTTCACCGAACCCTGGGTGCCGACCGGCATGAAGACCGGTGTTTCCACGACCCCGTGGGCCAGCTGCATGCGGCCGGTGCGGGCCTGGCTGGCGGGGTCGCGGTGAAGGACTTCGAACATGGCCGGGTCGGGGGATAGGGGCGGGGGGAGTGAAAAGTAAAAAGTAAAAAGTGGAAAGTGGCGCGTGGCCGGACTGCAGGGGTCCTGGTTTCACCTTCCGGCGCGGCGGCGGCCAAGTGGTTCGTTTCGGTTTCAGGAACTCGCCATGCCGGGGCGGGTGCGTTAGACTGTTTGTCGTGAAGCTGATTCGTTTCGGGGAGCCGGGTCGCGAGGAGCCCGGCGTGCTGCTGGATGACGGTCGCCGGGTCGACGCCAGCGGCCAGTTTCATGACTACGACGAGGGGTTTTTCGCCTTTGGAGGAATGGAGGCGCTCGAGGCATGGGTGGCGGACGGCTGCCCCGAGGGGGACGAGTTGCCTCTCAACGTCCGGATCGGTCCGCCGGTCGACCGGCCCTCGAAGATTGTCTGCGTGGGGCAGAATTATGCCGACCATGCAAAGGAACTCGGCGGCCAGGTCCCCGCGGAGCCGGTGATCTTCATGAAGGCCGGTTCGGCGTGGAGCGGGCCCTTCGACGACGTGGCGCGGCCCCCGGGTTCGGAGAAGCTGGACTACGAGGTGGAGCTGGCGGTGGTGATCGGAAGAACCGCCTGCCGGGTCTCCGAAAGGGAGGCGCTGGACTACGTCGCCGGATTTTCAGTCTTCTGCGACTATTCCGAGCGGGCCTTCCAAAAGGAGATGGGCGGGCAGTGGACCAAGGGCAAGAGCTGCGACGGCTTCGCGCCGATGGGGCCGGCGCTGACGCCGGTGGGCGAGGTCTCCGACCCCCAGGGCCTGCGGCTGTGGTGCAAGGTGAATGGGGCCATGCGGCAGAATGGCTGGACCGGCGACATGATCTTCGGCGTCGCCTTCCTGGTGAGCTACATCAGCCGCTTCATGAGCCTGCTCCCCGGCGATGTGATCGCCACGGGAACGCCGGGCGGCGTCGGCGGTGGAATGAAACCACCGAAATTCCTGGCACCCGGCGACTCGGTCGCCTGCGGAATCGAGGGACTCGGCGAGATGCGGCAGCGCATCGTCCAGGGATAGGGGGGGGCGACTCCGGACTTGCCGCTGGGGCGGGGCAGAGGTACGCGGGGGGTGCACTTTTCCCGATCATTCATGTCCATCCAGCGCGCGCTTCTTTCCGTCTCCGACAAGTCCGGTCTCGCCGAGTTTGCCAAAGACCTCCACGAGATGGGGGTCGAACTGCTTTCCACCGGCGGCACCTCGAAGGTTCTCCGCGAGGCGGGATTGCCGGTGATCGACGTGTCGGAGTTCACCGGGGCTCCCGAGCTTTTCGAAGGTCGGGTGAAGACCCTGCACCCGAAAGTCCATGGCGGGCTGCTCCACAAGCGCGACGACGACGAGCACCTCAAGCAGGCGAGGGATCACGACATCCCCCCCATCGACCTGGTGGTGGTGAATCTCTATCCCTTCGAGGAGACCGTCGCCAAGGAGGGGGTCACGCTCTCGGATGCGATCGAAAACATCGACATCGGGGGACCCTCGATGCTCCGCAGCGCGGCGAAGAACTACAACAGCGTCACGGTGGTGACCGATCCGGCCGACTACGCCCGGGTCGTCGATGAAATGAAGGCCCACTCCGGAGACACCACCCTCGGGCTGCGCGAGGAGCTGGCGGTGAAGGTGTTCCACCGCACCTCCGAATACGATGGGGCGATCTCCAACTTCCTCGGCAAGTGCGAGGACGGAACCCGCTGCAGCTACTCGCTGAGCCTGTCGCTCGACCAGGAACTGCGCTACGGCGACAACCCGCACCAGAAGGCGGCGCTCTACGGCGACTTCGGCCGTTGCTTCAGCCAGCTTCAGGGCAAGGGACTGAGCTACACCAACGTTCTCGACATCGAGGCGGCGGCCGACCTCATCCTCGACTTCGTCCGTCCGACCATCGGCATTCTCAAGCACACCAACCCGTGCGGCGTGGGCCAGGATGACGACGATCTGCGCGAGGCCTGGAAGAAGGCCTTTGAAACCGACCGCCAGGCACCCTTCGGCGGTGTGATCGTGTGCAATCGCCCGCTCACCGAGGGGGTGGCCCGCATCATTTCCGAGATCTTCACCGACGTGATCATCGCCCCGGACTACGAGCCGGAGGCACGGGCGGTGCTGCAGAAGAAGAAGAACCTGCGCCTGATGAAGCTCAACGAGGGCTATCTCTCGGCGAAGAAGCAGCCCCTCATCCGCTCCTGCCCGGGAGGGTTCATGGTCATGGACCGCGACCATGCCGCACTCGGCCTCGACAATCTCGAGAGCAAGGTGGTGACCAAGCGGCCGCCGACCGAGGAGGAAATGCGGGCGATGCGTTTCGCCTGGCGCGTGGTCAAGCACGTCAAGTCGAACGCAATCGTCTATGCCCGCGCCGACCGCACGCTGGGCATCGGGGCGGGCCAGATGAGCCGGGTCGACTCCTCCCGCATCGCCGTGTGGAAGGCCGGAGAGGCAGGCCTCGATCTTCAGGGCTCGGTGGTGGCATCCGACGCGATGTTTCCCTTTGCCGACGGCCTCGAGGCGGCCGCGGAGGCGGGCGCCACGGCGTGCATCCAGCCGGGCGGCTCGAAGAATGACCAGCAGGTCATCGAGGCGGCGGACAAGGCCGGCATGGCGATGGTCTTCACCGGGCACCGCCATTTCCGGCACTGAGCGGAATGCGGAATGCGGATTGCGGAATGCGGAATGCGGATTGAAACTCGCGCGTGCTTCTCGGAGTCAACATCGACCACGTCGCGACGCTGCGGCAGGCGCGCTACGCGCTGCTGCCGGATTCGCCGAATGCCGAACCCTCGCCCCTGCAGGCGGCGCTTGATGCGGCCGAGGCGGGCGCGGATTCCATCACGATCCACGTCCGTGGCGACCGCCGCCACATGCAGGACCGGGATGCCTTCGAATTGCGGGAGCAGTGCCCCCTGCCGCTGAATCTGGAGATGGGGGTCAGCGATGGCATGCTCGCCCTGGCCCTGGAATTGAAGCCGGAGTTCGTCTGCCTGGTGCCGGAGAGTCGCGAGGAGGTGACGACCGAGGGCGGGCTGGATGTGCTGTCACGGCTGGATGAAGTGAAGGCCTGTGTGGATCGCCTGAGGACCGCCGGCATCCGGGTTTCCCTTTTCATCGATCCGGACGTCGGCCAGGTCGAGGCCGCGGCGGAAACCGGTGGTGAAATGATCGAGCTGCACACCGGTTGCTTCGCCAACGCGCTCGGAGACGAGCGGAGTGCCGAGATCGAGCGCCTCATCGACGCCGCCCGTTGCGGTGCCGGGATGGAGCTTCAGGTGAATGCCGGGCACGGAATCAACTATGGCAACCTGCCGGCCTTGTTCGAGGTGCCTCATCTGGCGGAGTTGAACATCGGTCATGCGATCGTCTCGCGGGCGATGCGGGTGGGCATGGGTGAGGCGGTCAGGGAAATGAAAACAGCCATGGCGCAGTACCCGGGATGAGCGTGTTCGGGATCGGTATCGACGTGGTGGAAATCGACCGCATCGAGCGGTTGCTCGACAAGTACGGCGGTCGCTTTGCCGCGAAGGTCTTCACCGAAACCGAGCGCGACTATTGCGAGACGGCCACCCGTCCGGCGCTGCACTATGCGGCCCGTTTTTGTGCCAAGGAAGCGGTGGCCAAGGCTTTCGGAACCGGGATCGGCGCCGACCTCGGGTGGCTGGACATGGAGGTCCAGCGGGCCGCTTCCGGTGCCCCCAGGCTGCTGCTTTCCGGTGCCGGGAAACGCTTTGCCGAATCCAAGGGAATCGTCGCAGTGATGATCAGCCTGACCCACGCAGCGGACTACGCCGCGGCGAATGCGCTAGCCGTGACCGCGTCGACTTGAAGCGCGCGGGAAGCGTGATCCCTTGCCAACAGGAGCGACCGGGGGGAGTTCACAAGCTCTTCCCGTCCCGGATCAGCTTGGCCTGCCTCCTTGAAAAGCGCACCTTGCCCGCCTTGCCCATGTCCGCGATGATTTCGCCGTTGTTGAGGCGGTCAATCACGTTCACGTGGGTGAGGTTGATGATCGTGCTGCGGTTTGCCCGGACGAATTGCTTGTGCTCGAGTTGCTTCTCGATCTGCTTCAAGGTCTTGCTGAGCAGAAGTGTGCGGCCGTCCAGGGTGGATATCTCCGCATACCCGTCGTCGGCGTGGATTTTGACGATCTGGTAAGGATGCACCGGCCAGTAGTGGTTCTGGTCGGAAAAGAGAATCAGCGATTGATCCTGTTCGCCGGACATCCGGAACCGTTTCAGGCGGAGAAGCGCCCGTGACAACTTGTCGGCCTCGATCGGCTTGAGAAGATAGCCGACCGCTCCGCGGTCGATTGCCTCGATGGCATGTTCCTCGTGGGCCGTGGTGATGATCACGGGGACCTGGGCCACATTGGCATCCGGGAAGAGATCGAAACCCGATTCTTCGGGCAGCCCGAGATCCACAAAGACCGCATCGAGTCCCCCGAGGAGAAGTGCTTTGCGGGCTTCGGTAAGATTGGCGGCCTGCCTGGCTTCTGCCTCGGGGGCCACTTCGCTCAGAAGTCTTGCCAACTCGTCACGAGCAGGCTCTTCGTCGTCAACGATCAGGAATCGCATTGGTTTCGGTGGGGATTTCCAGATAAGCTTGAATCGTTCCGGTCTCGGGCATGGTGAGTTCGAAAATCGCGTCGCCGCCGTAAAGAATCTCGAGTCGCTGCTGGATGTTGCGCAGCCCCTCACCCGCCCGGGGTGCCGGAGGCAGTTCTCCTTCATTGAAAACTTCCATGACCAGGCGTTCGCGCCGCTCTTGGATTCGGACATGGAGGAAAGAGGGGGCCGCCCGCTTTTCCACACCGTGCACGATGGCGTTTTCGACAAGGTTGTAGAGGATCATCGGCGGAACGGGTCGGTTGCCAAGTTCCTCGGGAAAGTCGACTTTCGAACTCAAGCGGTCTGCGAAACGCAGGCTGGCAATCAAGATCAGGTCGCGGATGTTTTCGATCTCCTCCTTGAGTGAAATCATGGGCCGATCCGCATTGTGCAGATTGGCACGAAGGACACGCGCGAGGGAGTCGATGGCATGGGAGGCCTTGCCAGGATCGTGGTGCACGGTTGAGCGAACGGCATTCAGGGCGTTGAAGAGGAAATGGGGGTTCAATCGGAGTTGGATGCTTTTTAGCAAGGCTTTCTGCTGTCTCAGCGCGGAGTCTGCATGCACGGCGCGTTGATGGTCACTGACATCCCTGATGAGCCCGATGGCGCGGCTTGGGGAGCCGTCGCGTCGTCGTTCGGTGATCGAGCCGGAGGATGCCAGAAAACACTCCGGGCTGCTGTCGCAGCTTGTTGAAAAGTCCCAGGAGTCGGGGAATTCGGCCTTGCCCGCCGGGTTGCTCAGCTTGGCGAGCACCTCCCGGGGGGGCAGGCCTTCGAGGTTGGAGAAGAACGGGTCGGTGGTCGGGGTCGCTTCAGCCGTGTCCAGGCCATGCTGCCGGCTCCATTGCCACATGCGGGTCGAGCTGGCCTTGAGGGCCATCTTGGTCTGGGCAATCTGGTCGGACAGGTTAGCTGCCGCAAAGGACAGCAGGTAGACCGTGGACATGCACAGCACGTTGTAGAGGCCGAGCTCCAGGGAATTCAAGGAATCCGACGGGGCTTCGAAGGGACCGAGGCCTGCCGCGGTCAGGCTGCAGGAAAGCAGGCACCAGACGGATATGAACAACGTGACTTCCGGGGGCCGGAGGAGAAACGCCGTGGCAATGAGAAAAGGGAAGGGAAGATAGACGCTGGCGATCGGGGAGAGCCAGGGCATCAGGTTGTCGGTGAAGTTCAGGACCATCACGGCAAGGGCGCCGCCTCCCGTTACGATCGAACCGGCGATCCGCCAGCTGGAACGGGCACGGAAATCGTCGTTCAAGAGGGCGACGAGGAGGAAGCCGAAGGCCATCACTCCTTGAATGTCTGCCGCCAGGAGCTGCGTCCATCTCAGACCCAACTCCCCGGGCGGGAACAGTCCGCCGACCTCACAGGCATAGGCCAGGAGAAACGTGAATGGCAACGCGGCGACCACCGGAGCCCCGATGAAACGCCAGCTTTCGCGGGCCAGCGTCGAGCGCGGTCGATGAGGCCGCGGAGCCCAACCGAGACCGAAACAGAGCCAGGCCGTGAGCCATGCCATCAACGGGTAGAAAATCGGAAGGAAAACCTGAACCGATAGGGGAATCTCTGGCCACCGGACGAACACCCAGCAGTAACCCACCGTCACGGGGAGCCACGCACTCTTCCCGTAACGGGCGAAAAAGGCCATCCCCACGCCCGCCGCAGGCCAGATCAGCATCACCGTTCTCGGTTCGGTCTGGAGCATCCAGTAGGCGAGCTCACAAGAAAGCGCGACGCACGCGGCGATGATCGCGGCGGTGGCCCCCCCCTTCGCGCCGGGAGAGGGAAGAAAGCCTGCAGGTCGAACCGATGTCACTGGATCAGAAAGTCGTGTGGCCCGGGTCTGAACCCGTCTCCGAACGGGTTTGCCGCTTGTCGGGAGTCTTTTGAGGGCAGTTGGAATCCGGCATTCTGCAGGCTGGAATGGCCGGTTGGATCCATCTCGCCCCGATACGAACAGGAGCTTCCCCCGATTGCGCCAGACTGCCACTCCCTTGCATGCTTCACTTGTAGCGATCGCCGCGTTTTAAACGATCGAAATCACCTCGATTTTTCGCCTGCTGGACGATTGTCAGCTCAGTGAACCGCTTATCTCCAAATAGGTGCCGATCAGGCGGAAAATCGACCGTTGACCTGGTCTCCTGAAAGTCCGAACCCATCCTTGGAGGTGGGGCGACAGGGATCTCGGGTGGGTTGGTGGCCTGCTGTGATCCCGGGTGGGAAGTGATTCCTCAGGGTCCGGTCATTGTCGATCCGCTCGGGGCCCGATTCTAACCATTCGTTAGACCGCTCGGGCTTCATCCTTTGACGGGAGAATCCTGTCTCAATAGATACTACGGCCCCCAAAGGAGTGGAATCCTCCGTGCTTGAGACACACCTGCCGGAAGGCTCACTCCGTTACCCCCACACGAGAAACGAGAACAATGAACATCCCCACCAACCACCCCCTGAAGCGGTTCTTCATGGTCGCAGCACTGATCTTGGTCGCCCCGTTCCTTGCGGCCGCTGCAACCCTCAACGTCCCGGACGATCATGACACCATTCAGGCCGCCGTCGATGCGGCCAGCCCTGGCGACACGATTGAGGTGGATGCGGCCTACAGCCACAACAGCCTGCGAACGACGATCGACGGCAAGAATCTGACGATCAATGGCAATGACGCCACCATCGACGGGGCGATTGACATTCGTGGAGGCGCGCAAGTGGTCGTCAACGGCCTGACCATTTCGGGTATCCCCAACACCGACCCCTCCGACAACAGCGGATGGTCGACGGTCTCGTCGTCCGGCCCGACCGGGGCCCGCTACGTGATCAGTGTCCGTGGCGCCGGCAGCAGTCTCACGGCGGATGATCTGAACATCACCCAGACCGGCTTCCCGGATGCCAATATCAGTGGCGTCGAGATGAATCAGCAGGCGGATGTGACGATCACCAGCAGCAGCATCAATCTGACCGGCGGAAATGTTTACGCATTCTACATTCAGGACAACGCCGGAAACCTCGACGTCGATCAGGTCGATCTGACTCTCGACCCCGAGCGGCAGCGGGTTGGCAACTCGAACCAGAATGCGATCATGATCGGTTCGGATTCCTCGGGAGCGTTTCCGAGCTTCTCGATCACCAACTATACCTTCGCGCCGGTCATCGAGAACGACCAGCGGGCGTACAAGGTGCAACTCTATGCAGGCGGCTCGGGCCTGAGCAATAGCCAGATCAATACCTGGTTGGACACGGTCCTTGTCGGGAATGAAGTTTCGCGGGTGATTTACGACTCAACCGGGTGGCTTGAGTATCCATCCAACGTGTTCAACACCACCCAGGGTCTTCCGGCCTTCACCATTCAAGGTGGCATCAACGCGGCCAATGCGGGCGACACGATCGAGGTCGCCCCGGGAACTGTTGGCAGAAGGCGGTGCAAACCGGGTTCGTTCCGTGGATGGTGCCGTGGTGGATGGCCCGCGATATGATGGGCAGGCGTTCCGGGTGACGGATGGGCAGAGAGCGGTGATGTCGGAGGCGTCCTTCGAGGATGGCGGGTATTGCTTTGCCGATGAGTTTTCCGCGTCCCTGAGGCATGAACCCTACGTGCTGGCCCTCGACAACGTGGGCCCGAACACGAATGGCGGTTCATGGTATCTCACCGGCAACGCAACCTTGTCCGAGCGTGACGACCGTTACGTGGTTTTCGGCCGGGTGCCCGGGGCCGCATCGCGTTCCGTGGTCGATGCCATCCTTTCGAACCCGCCCGCGACCACCAATGTCACCGGGATCACCATTCGGAAGACCGGGCCGGTGGAGGAGCAATTCGACGAGACAGCGGTGGCCCTGCCGGAGGTCTTGCCGGCGAGCGGGCCGATCCGGGTCGGCACCGGTGTGGTGGAAATGAATCGGTTCCAGGTTGCGGCCAGCGTGTTGATGGTGACCCGCAGCGATGATCTCGAAGGGTGGCAGCCGCAGCTCCGGCGAATGCGCGCCTGGGACGAGGTGCCTTTCGCGGACTGGATCGCGATCGACACGCCGGCGGCGAGGGGGTTCTACCAGTGCTCGCAGGTGATTTACCCGGAGGGCGACCTGCCGTCCGGATTCGCCAACCGGATCCTGACCCTCACCGGCCCCGGGTTGGGGACTCTGATCTACCACTTCGACTCCGGCGGCCTCGGGGGGAGCTACGAGAACATCCTTCAGCCGGGCGAACCGCCGCTCTTTGAAGGGAATTTCACCGTCCGAACCGATCTTGCCTACCGGATCAGCCCGGTGGCATTCGAGATCATGATCGAATCCGAGGGTCTCGGGGGCTCTCCTTTCAACCTGATCGTCGGAGGAGGCGATTCGATGGTCGGTGGAAATGCCTTCGGGCGACACCGGACCATCTTTCTAAGCACACCGGAAATCCCGACGTTCACCGATCACGGGCAGTTTGAACTCACGGCTCCGTGATCTCCGGAGGGCCGATCAGCTTTCGAAATAGGTGTAGCCGTTGAGATTGGCACGGAACAGGTCCATCACCCCACGGCGTTCCTTGGGGCTGATCCGGCCTTCGGTGACGGCTTTCTCGGCGAAGCTGCGGAAGCGGGTGACCAACTCCTTGGGGTCGTACTCGACGTAGGAAAGCACGTCGGCGACCGAGTCGCCCTCGACCTCGTGGGTGTAAACCGGTTTGCCGTTCTCGAGGTGGACGCCGACCACGTTGGTGTCGCCGAGGAGGTTGTGCAGGTCGCCGAGGGTCTCCTGATAGGCGCCCACCAGAAAGACCGCCACGTGATAGGGTTCGTCGGGCTTCAGGGAATGCAATGGAAGCACCTTGGCGACGTCCTCGCGGTCGATGAAGCGGTCGATCTTGCCGTCGCAGTCGCAGGTGATGTCGGCGAGGACGGCCCGCTGGCGGGGGCGCTCGTCGAGGCGGTGGATCGGCATCACCGGGAAGAGCTGCTTGATCGCCCATGAGTCCGGCAGCGACTGGAACAGGCTGAAGTTTCCGTAATAGAAATCAACGAGCGTGTCGGACAACTCGCGAAGGTCCTCCGGAATGTCCTCGAGATTCTGCAGGAGCTTCGAGATGCGCGTCATGATGTGCCAGAACCAGGCCTCGGCGAGGCCCCGCTCGCGCAGGGTCGCATTGCCGTAGAAGAACTGGGCGCGCACCTGGTCCCGGTAGTAGACCGAGTCGTTGAAGCACTCCTGGAGGTTGTCTTCCGAGAGGTCCTGGTTCACGTGGATCAGGTTGAGCAGGTTCTGGGGGGCTTTCTCGGGAGTCGACGGCTCCTCCTCGGTGGTTTGCACGGTCGAGACGTCGAGGATGTTGAAGACGAGGACGGAATAGTAGGCGACCACCGCGCGGCCGGATTCGGAGATCAGGTTCGGATGGGGGATCTGGGCCTTGTCGCAGACCTGCATGATCGTCTCGATCACGTCGGTGCAGTACTCCGGAATCGAGTAGTTGCAGGACGAGGCGAAGTTCGTGTTCGACCCGTCGTAGTCGACCGCCATCCCGCCGCCGATGTCGAGCACGCCCATGGGGGCACCTTCCTTGACCAGGTCGCAGTACATCCGGGCGACCTCGGTGGCGCCCTCGCGGATCGCGGCGATGTTGGGAATCTGGCTGCCCTGGTGGTAGTGGAGCATCCGCAGGCATCCGAGGTAGCCCTCGTCCTTCAGGCGGTCGACGACGGCGATGACCTGGGCCGCGGAAAGGCCGAAGACGGACTTGTCGCCCGCCGACTCCTCCCAATGGCCGGAGCCGCGTGTCGAGAGCCGGACACGGACGCCGAGGTTCGGCAGCACCCCGAGTTTGCGAGAGCGATCGAGGACGAGATCGAGCTCGGTCGGCATTTCGAGGACGAGCATCACCTTCAGGCCCATCTTCTGGGCGTGAAGCGCGAGGTCGATGAACTCCTCGTCCTTGTAGCCGTTGCAGACGAGGTAGGCCTCGGTGTCGTGCATGTGGGCGAGGGCGGCGATGAGTTCCGGCTTCGAGCCGGCCTCCAGTCCGTAGTGGTAATTCTCGCCGAACTTGCAGATTTCCTCGATGACCTGGCGCTGCTGGTTGACCTTGATGGGATACACGCCGCGGTAATCGCCCTTGTATCCGGTGGCCTGGATCGCCTCCCGAAACGACTCGTTGAGCTCGGTGATGCGGGAATGGAGAAGGTCGCGAAAGCGGAGCAGGACCGGCAGGTCGGTGCCGCGGTCCTGAAGTCCCTCGACGAGCTGGTGAAGTGAAAGGTCGCTCGGGCCGCTCTCGTCGGCGAGACGCACGGTCGCATGGCCGTCCTCGTTCACTCCGAAGAATCCGTGTCCCCAGTCGTCAATGCCGTAGAGGTCGGCAGACTGGCGGGTGGACCAGTTGTTCCGTGTCGGTGGATGGGCTTGCTCGGTCGAGCTTGGAGGCATGGGCGCGAGGAAAGGGATTTCGCCCGGAATTGGAAGGGAAATGGATGCGGAGGAACGGATTCATTCGGCGGCTCGGGCACTGGTACGGCGCTCCGGGCGCAGCCGCGACACCATTCGAATCGCCGCGACCTGCGCCAGCGCCGCGCCGGCGAGGTTCGCGATCCCGTCGAGGAGGTCCGGGCTGCGGGTGGGAAGGAACCACTGGGACAGCTCCTCGAGGCTCATGGCGATCGCGACCAGGGCGCTCCCGAGTTGAATCCGGTGGAAGGGCGCGGGCAGAGTGCGGAGGCGCAGGGTCAGGTTGCACAGCAGGGCGAGGGTGCCGACCAATCCCACGTGTCCGAGCTTGTCGCCGCCGGGGATCTGCTGGAGGAAGCCCCAGAAGCCGCGGCCCTGGTTGGCGAGGACGATGATGCCGATGAAGACCGCTCCGAATGCGATCAGGGCGGCGAGTGGAAGGTGCTTCCGCATTTCGGGAAGTGGACGCGACCCGCGTCGCGGGAGTCAATCTCCGTTCAGCCATTCATCCGGAATTCACCGCAGCTTCTTCGAGCATCGAGCATGCCCGTGGCTTTCAGGAAAGCCGGTCCCGGAAGTCCTCGTAGGCGAACTCGCGGATGGTTTCGAGTCGCCCGTCTTCGTGCTGGAGGACGATGGAGGGGTGGGGGACGCCGTTGAAGGTGGTGGTCTTCACCATCGTGTAGTGGGCCATGTCGTCGAAGACCAGGGTGTCGCCCGGGACCAGTTCGCGAGGGAAGACGTAGTCGCCGATCACGTCGCCGGCGAGGCAGGTCGGGCCGCCGAGGCGGTGGATAAGTTCAGAGTTCAGAGTTTCGAGTTCAGAGTGATTTGGTTCGCTCGCGGGAAGGTAGGCCTCGCCTCCGAGGGTCACGGCCGGCCGCGGGGGGGCTGAACTCTGAACTCCGAACTCTGAACTTGGTTCTGCCAGGAAGACCTCGGGCCGGTAGGGCATTTCGAGGACGTCGGGCATGTGTGCGGTGGCGGAGATGTCGAGGATCGCGTGGCGGTGGCCCATGCTTTCAAAGACGTCGAGCACTTCGGCACGCAGCACGCCGGTGTGGATGGCGACCGCCTCGCCCGGTTCGAGCCAGACTTCGACGGCGTATTTCTCGCGCGTCCCGCGGACGAGCCGGACGAGTCGCTCGCGGTCGTAGTCGGGCTTGGTGATCCAGTGGCCGCCGCCCATGTTCAGGTAGGTGAACTGCGGTGAACGTAGTAGATGACCGAACTTCACGTCGATGGCGGCGAGGGTGGTTTCGAGATCGTCGGAGTCCTGCTCGCAGAGGGTGTGGAAATGAAGGCCCGAGAGGCCGTCGAGATCGGCGCCTTCGAGTTGATCGGCGGTGATTCCAAGTCGCGAACCCGGGACGCACGGATCGTAGAGCGGGGTCGATCCGGTCGAGTGCTCGGGATTCACCCGCAGGCCGCAGTGCAGGTCACCGCTCCGGAAGCGCGGATGGGCGATCACCTTTTCCCGGAAGCGGAACCACTGGGAGAGCGAGTTGAAGTCGAGATGAGTGGTGAACTCGAGCAGGGCGTCGATCTCGGGTTCGATGTATCCGGGTGAGTAGGTGACCACCGCCTTGCCGAACTTCTCGTGGGCGAGTGTTGCTTCCCACAGGCCCGACGCGCAGCAGCCGTCGAGGTCGTCGCGGATGAAGGGGAAGGCCTTCCAGCACGAGAAGCCCTTGAGGGCGAGGACCAGTTTGCAGCCGGCCGCCTTCTTGACTTCGCGGAGGATGGCGGTGTTGCGCCTGAGCGCGGCGATGGAAACGACGTAGCGGGCCACGGGTTGTGTTTAACCGCGAATGGACGCGAATGAACGCGAATGTTTGGACAATTTTCCGATCCGTGGTCCCGCGAATCGGGCATCCGAACCGGCGGTGTCGCTGCATGGAAGGTGTTCGCGAACGTGACGAAAGAGTCATGTGACGAGTTGTTTGCCGAGGGGGCGTTGCGTCGTCCGGTTCGACAGGCATTTTCGCGGCGATCCTGCCGAGGTGCGGATCACCCAACCAAACCAAACATGAACCACATCAGAACAATCTTGCGCCTGGCGGCGGCGACACCCCTCGTGGGTCTCGGTATTGCCGACGCCGACCTCATCATCACCGGAGTTGTCGACGGGCCGCTGTCGGGCGGCACCCCGAAAGCCATTGAGCTTTATGCCACCGAAGCCATCGCGGATCTGAGTATCTATGGCATCGGCTCCGCCAACAATGGCGGGGGATCTGACGGTGAGGAATTCACGCTTTCCGGCAGTGCGACCGCCGGGCAATTTCTTTACGTCGCGAGCGAACAGCCCCAGTTCAACGCGTTCTTCGGCTTTGATCCCGATTTCACTACCAGTGCCGCAGGCATCAATGGCGACGACGCCATCGAGCTGTTTCAGAACGGCTCGGTGATCGATGTCTTCGGTGACATCAATGCTGTTCCGGGTGCATGGGACTACGAGGACGGGTGGGCTTACCGCAACGATGAAACCGGTCCTGATGGAACGACGTTCGCCATCGGCAGCTGGAGCTTCAGCGGAGTTGGTGCCCTCGTTGGCGAAACCACCAACGCCACGGCCGCCACTCCTTTCCCGATCGGCACCTACACGTCCGCGCCTCCGGTGCCTCCGGCCGCGCCTGAGGAAGTCAGCCTGTACCAAGCCATTCTCACGGGTGAAGGGTCCGGGGAAGTGGTTTCGCACGCGAAAATCGGCAGCGACTTCGTTCTTGCCGTCACCGACAACCCGAACGGGGGCGTGACCATCCTGAACTGGGTCGATGGCAACCAGAAATACCAGACTCAGTTTTCCATCGACGTCCTTGCTGCCGTCACCAATGGCAAGGAGGTCAGCTCCGTCGCCCTCGACCCGCGCGGCACCGGACTCGGCGCGGCCGCCGTCCAGGTGGACGACCCGGCGATCAACACCTCGGGCAGCCTGAGCATCCCGCAGATCGGAGCCATCGTCTTCTTCGATGCCACCACCGGCACGGTCATCGGCCAAGCCACCACCGGCTACCACCCGGACATGGTGACCTTCAGCCCTGGCGGCATCTGCGCCGTGGCCAACGAGGGCGAGTACGCATGGGACACCGCGACTGAAACCGGTCTTCCCACCCAGAACCAGAACGGCTCGGTCTCGCTCTATGACCTGACCGCCGTGACCGCCGGCAACCTCGCGCCGGCCGCTTCGATCACCGAAGTCAACGTCGACTTCATCGGCGCCGACCTCACCGGCATTCGTTACGGCACCGTGGAAAGCATGGAGCCGGAATACATCGTCTTCGATGCCGGCGACGGCATCTTCGTCGGCTGCCAGGAGAACAACGCGGTCGCCTACCTCGCCGATGTCAGCGGCATCCTCGCCGGCACCACCACCCCCAGCTGGATCGTCAACGACCTCGGCCGGGTGAGCTACACCACCGATGCCTCGGACCGCGACGGACTCGACATCAGCGACCCGATCACCGGCCTGTCCATGCCCGATGCGATTGCGACCTTCGAGATCAGCGGGACGACCTATGTCGTCACCGCCGACGAGGGCGATGCCCGTCCGGACGACTCGGACATCGCGCGTGCCGGAAGCTTTGCCAGCGATGCTGACAATCTGGTCGCCGCCACGCCGCTCTACGACGCGGGCAGCGGTCCGCTGAGCCAGCCCGCCTTCGATGCCCTGCTCCAGGACAACGACGAGCTGGGTCGCATCGACGTCCTGATCGACCAGTCCACCAACGGCAGCGGTGAACTGGAAGACATCGTCGGCCTCGGCACCCGCGGGATTTCGATCCTTGAGTTCGACCCGGTCACTTCCAGTCTGACCCGCGTTTCGCACCTGCCCTTCGAAAGCTACCTCGCGCAGCAGGACCCCGAGCGTCACAACGCCAACGACGGCGGAGACCCGGGCGAATTCGACGCTCGCTCCGACAACAAGGGTCCCGAGCCCGAGGCGGTCAGCGTGATCACCCTCGGTGCCAAGACCATCGCCGTGGTCGGCAATGAACGCCAGAACAGCGTCGTGATGGTCGACATCACCGACCCGGCCAACCCCGCGCCGATCAGCTACATCAACAACCGCGACAACGGTCTCTTCGCTCCCGAGACCGTTCAGACCATTGCGGCGGCTGACAGCCCGACCGGCTCCGAACTCGCCATCTTCGGTTATGAGGGCGACGGCGTCGGTAGCGGCATCTCCGGCGGCATCGGGATCTACAACCTCGAGAACAGCGACAGCTTCAACCTCACCATCCTCCACAACAACGACGGTGAGTCGGACCTGTTCAAATACAAGGACAGCGCCGATCACGGTGGCATCGCCCGCTTCAAGACCGCGATGGACGCCCATCACGATTTCTACACCAATATCGGTCATGGGGTGGTCGAGGTCTTCGCCGGTGACAGCCTGCTCGCCGGTCCGGAATTCCAAGCCAGCCTCGACAGCGGAGCGCCGGGCAGCCGCACCTTCTACGATGCGCTGGCCCTCAGCCGCATCGGTTACGACGCCTTTGCCATCGGCAACCACGAAATGGACTTCGGTCCGGACGTGCTGGCCGAGTTCATCGGCGACGCCCAGACGACCAACCCGTCGCTCTACCTGAGCGCCAACCTCGATTTCACCAACGAGGCCGACATGCTTGCCCAGCAGACCGCTGGCAACGTCGCCCGCAGTGCCATTGTTGAGGTTCCCACCGACGGTGGCGCGAAGAAGGTCGGGATCATCGGCGCCACCACCGAGAACCTTCCTTTCATCACCTCGCCGCGTGACACCATCATCAATGCGGTGGCCGCTTCGGTGAACTCGGAACTCGCCAGCCTGCAAGGCCAGGATGTCGACGCCATCGTCCTCGTCAGCCACCTGCAGGGGCTCGCCACCGACCAGGACCTGGTTCCCAACCTCGCCGCCGGCATCGATGTGATTGTCGCCGGGGGTGGTGACGAACTGCTGGTCAACCAGACCGCGGTTTCGCCGCGCAGCGTCTATGGCCCTTCGGCTCCCGCCAGCGTCATCGATACCGCGGTTTTCGCCGGTGACACCATCGAGGGCACCTACCCGACCGTCAGCACCGCGACCGACCTGGGCGGAAACAACATCCCGATCGTCACCGGAGCCGGCAGTTATGGTTACCTCAACCGCGTGACCCTGAACTTCAGCGGCGGCGGCGTGAGCGTCGAGTCGACCTCGAATCCGGCCCTGATCGTTTCGGATTCCGCCGAAGGCACCAATGGCTATGCCGCCGATGCCGATGTCGCCTCCGACATCGCTCCGGTGCAGATCTTCCTGGACGCGCTGGCCGCGACGGTGATCGGCAACACCGCCACCACGCTGCCGCAGAGCTCCGACCTGGTCCGCTCCGACGAGCGCGCGGTCGGCAACCTGGTGGCCGACGCCTACCTCGCCAAGGCTCAGGAACTCGCCGCCTCCTTCGGCGTCGACAGCCCGCAGGTCGCGATGGCCAACGGCGGTGGCATCCGTGCCGCGGTGCCCGCCGGCGACATCACCCTGCAGACGACCTTCAACGTTTCGCCCTTCGGCAACTTCGTCGCCGTCGTGGAGGACGTGACCACGGCGGACCTGAAGATCCTGCTGGAGAACTGCTATTCGCAGACCATCGACAACGATCCGACCAACGGCGTCGATCCGGTCCGCAGCGGCGCCGGCACCGGGCGCTTCGCCCAGATCGCCGGCATGGAGGTCGTTTACGACATCTCCAAAACGGCGATGGTGCTTCCAGTCGCCGCCCCGTTCTCGGTGAGCACCCGGGGCACCCGGATCGTCTCCGCCAAGCTCGAAGACGGCACCGAGTTGATCGTCGACGGTCAACCGGTCCCGGGCGTGACGGTCGACATCGCCATGCCCGCCTTCACCGCCGCCGGTGGCGACCAGTGGTTCCGCTACGAAAGCAACGGCACCGAATACTACACCAGCGTCCAGTATCCCTACACCGCGCTGGGCGTGACCGACCAGCAGGCGCTGGCCGACCACATCATCGCCCTGGACGGCACCGCCAACGGTACCGGTCCGGCGCTCGACGGAAACAACGCCTACAACGAGTCGATCAAGGACGGTCGCATCCTGACCCTCTCCGACCGCGACTCGGACGGCCTGCTCGACCAGGTTGAAGAGGCGCTTGGCACCGATCCGGATGTCAACGAGCAGGATCCCGCCGCCCAGCTTGCCGCGATTGCGGCCAAGGAGGCGGCCGATATCCAGAGCGGCGAAGACAATGTCACCGGCGATCCGGCGGCCTTCGACCTCTACACCGAGACCTCGATCCTCGACCTGAGGATGAACGGGGTGATGGGTGCGGTCGACACGGGTGCCGGAACCGCGACGCTGAACATCGATGTATTCAGCACCGCCGACCTTGGCGCTGCGTTCCCGTCCGGCTGGACCAAGCAAGGCACGCAAGCGGTCACCGTGCCGGCTCCGCCAGGGAAGCAGTTCTACCGCCTGAACGCCGACCAGCCCTGATCTGCTGCGAACCATGGCTGTGCCCGTGAAAGCGGGCCGGGCCCTCCTTCCGCACCCGCGGGAGGAGGGCCTTTTGATTCTCCGGGAGCGGCTACTCGCCCGGGATCGGGCGGCCGGCGAGGATGGCCTGGGAAAAGGGATCGCCGGCCTCGGCGAATTCCTCGAGATGGCGGCGGGCCAGGGCCTGCACGGCGGGGTCGGGGTTGCCGAGTGCGACGCGCAGCACCTGCCAGTCGGCGAAGCGGTCGAGCATTTCGGTGGCCTCGGCGAGGGTGGCGGTGGGGAGGCGGTCGAAGTAGCGGCGGCGGGTGACGTGCTCGAGGTGGAAGATGTCCTGTTGATCCTTGTCGCGCGTCGTATCGAGTTTGCTCTGTAGCAGGTCGAGCGGATCTGGAAGGTACGTTCCGTCTTCGCTCTTCTGGGCGCGACCGATCACGTCGTCGAAGGCCAGTTCGTCGAACTCATTTGGACGCCGAAAAATGTCGAGTGGTTGACCGAGGCCGAGGATTCGGATCACGCCGGTGTCATCGACGGCTTGGGCGATTTCCTCTCCGGAGATCTCGCTCCAGCCCGGCAGACGATGAATCGTGGCGGAATTGAATCGGCCACATGTGCGGGCGACGACCGAGGCCCAGACGCTGGAGGATTCCATCGGCTCCAGCCAGATGTCGGCGTCTTTGGTGTGCCGATCCCTGCCGTGCGCGATGACGGCCAGCCCTCCGAGGATAAGCACCCGGTGGTCGCGCGTCAGACACTCGATGAACTCTGGAATCTCGCCAGCCATTGGCGTTTGCTTTCTTCGACTTGCCGGGAGATTTCAAGGTAGTCCGCCACCGACGAGGGGTTCTCCATCCAAGGCACGCTGTTGTCGGTGATCTTCGACGGCGGGACCGGCTTGCGGCGGCGCTTCATCACGTCGCGGGCGATCCGCATCGACCACTCCTGCTGAAGCCGGAGAATGGACGGGCGGTAAGGTTTCATGGGGGGAGTTTAGCCCGTGGCTCGGACCAGGGCAAGGACGCGGCTTGTGGAGCATCGGCATTCCTGTCGATCTCCATTTCCGGGGGGTGATGATCGACAGGAATGTCGATTCCCCGCAAGTCACGCCACCTCGAAGGCGGCGGCCTGTTCGGGGGTGAGCTCGACGCAGGTCCAGGGCAGTCCGTGGAGATCGAGGTCGGCCATGAAGGGGTCGGGATCGTGCTGCTCCATGTTCCACACGCCGTCCTTGCGCCAGGCCCCCTCGAGCATCTGCTTGGCACCGATCATCGCCGGCACCCCGGTGGTGTAGGAAATCGCCTGGCTGCCGACCTCTTCGAAGCATTTCTCGTGGTCGCAGATGTTGTAGATGTAGACCGCCTTCGGCTGGCCGTCCTTCACGCCCGTGATCACGTTGCCGATGCAGGTCCGGCCCTTGGTCCGTTTGCCGAGATCGCCGGGATTCGGCAGCACCGCCTTGAGGAATTGCAGCGGGATGATCTGCTGGCCGCCGTACTCAACCTCGTCGATGCGCGTCATGCCGACATTCTGGAGCACCTCGAGATGCTTGAGGTAGTTCGGCGAGAAGCTCATCCAGAACTGCGCGCGGCGGATCGTCGGGATGTGCTTCGTCAGCGACTCGAGTTCCTCGTGGTACATCCGGTAGATCTCGTAGCTGCCGACGCCCTCGGGGCAGGTGAAGCCGCGGTGCTCCGACATCGGCGGGGTTTCGACAAACTGGCCGTCTTCCCAGTGGCGGCACTCGGCGGTGACCTCGCGGATGTTGATCTCGGGGTTGAAATTCGTCGCGAAGGCGTGGCCGTGGTCGCCGCCATTGACGTCGATGATGTCGAGCGTGTGGATCTCGTCGAAGTGATGCTTGAGCGCCCAGGCCGTGAAAACGTTGGTCACGCCGGGGTCGAATCCGGATCCGAGCAGGGCCGAGCGCTTCGCGACGAGGAAACGCTTCTGGTAGGCCCACTGCCATGAATATTCGAACTTCGCGACGTCCTTGGGCTCGTAGTTGGCGGTGTCGAGGTAGTCGGCGCCCGCCTCGAGGCAGGCGTCCATGATCGAGAGGTCCTGGTAGGGAAGGGCGACGTTGATGACGAGCCGGGCGCCGGTCTCCCGGATCAACTCCGTGGTCCGGGCGACGTCGTCGGCATCCACCGCGGCGGTCTCGATGCTCCGGCCGGTGCGGGCTTTCACATCGGCGGCGATCGCCTTGCACTTCGAAACGGTGCGCGAGGCGAGGGTGATCTCCCCGAAGACATCCGGGAGCATGGCGCACTTGTGGGCGACGACGTTGCCGACGCCTCCGGCGCCGATGATGAGGACTTTGTTCACGATGAATGAAGGGAATCGTCACGGGTGCGAACCCGCCAAGTCAAATCTGAGAAACAGGGACAAATCGATGGTGGGGTGAACTTTTCCCGGCATGCGGAAATGCCGTCGGATTTGTCCAGAACCGGGAGGGTTCACCCTGCTGGAGATGGTGGTGGTGCTGTCGATCATGTCGGTGATCCTCGGAGGTTCGGTGGTGGTGATGAGGGGCATCATGAGCAGTGTGCGCGAGGACAAGGCACGCAGCGACTTCACCACGATCCAGTCGCTGGTGATGAAGTACCAGATCTCCACCGGGCGCTACCCGACCACCGAGCAGGGCTTGCGGGCCCTGGTCGACAAGCCCGCTCAGGCGCCGGTGCCACGGCGTTGGACGAGAGTCATGGACGAGGTTCCGAGGGACCCATGGGGGAGCGAATACGGCTACCGCTACCCGGGAGCGCGGAATCCGGAGGACTTCGAGATCCTCAGTGCGGGGCGGGACGGCATCGTGGGAACGGAGGACGATCTCAGTAGTCAGGACCCGTAGAAGCCCGTGGGAATGGCGGGAGAGCTCCAGCTTGGAAGATGAAATCCGCCAGGGACGGCGGAATTTTCCGACAACTTTAGGGTCGCATGGGGTTTCTTCCCGCGTAAGGGTTCCGCAAGCAAACAAGCGTATGAAATCCATGAAAAATCAGAAACGCCGCTCCGTTCACTTCCGCTCCGGTTTCTCGCTCCTCGAGATGGTCATCGTTCTCGGCATCATCGCCGTGATCATCGGTGGCGCCATCACGGTCATGGGCCGGGTGGGAGACGGTGCGAAGCGGACGCGGGTCAGCGGTGACTTCAACTCGATCGGTGCCGCGCTGCGGATGTATCAGACGAACAACGGGCGATTCCCGACGACCCAGCAGGGGATCAAGGCCCTGGTCGAAAAGCCGACCGGAGAGCCGCGACCCAAGCGCTGGGTCAAGCTGCTCGACGAGGTGCCGCTGGATCCCTGGCAGAACCAGTACGGCTACAAGTTCCCCGGTTCCAGCGATCCGTCGATGTTCGAGATCATCAGCAAGGGCGCGGACGGAATCGAGGGCACCGAGGATGACATCAGCAGCCAGACAGACGAGTGATCGCCGGGGCTTCACCATCCTTGAGATGGTGATGGTTCTTTCGATCTTCATGCTGCTCATCGGTGGCGGCGTCGCGGCGCTGTATTTCAATCGTGATGAGGCGCGGCTGAATGACGGAATGGGTGAAATCGAGGTGATGGCCAAGCGGGCCCGCATGCTGGCTAGCCTGCAGCAGAAGCCCTACGCCCTGGAATTCACGCGTCAGGGCGTCGCGCTCATGCCCTACGGCGAGGCAACGCTCGAGCCTCGCGAGCGGGAGGCGCTGATCGGGGAGGAAATGATCGCGCTCAAGCAAAGCGAGGGAACGATCAGCCCCAACAAGCGGGAAAGCTGGGCGCTCGATGCCGAGATGCAGTTGCTGGTGCGTCGATGGTCGGTGGGCGAATGGGAGCTCCTCAAGCGCTCCGACCGCCACGTCTGGCGCTTCGATCCGCAGGGGATCTGCGAGCCGTTCGGGGTCAGGATCGAGATGGAGAACGGCAGCTGGATTGCCGCGCTTTTCCATCCGCTGACCGCAGGAATCACCGAGGTCGAATCCGAGATTCAATGAGGGGCCGGATCCATGCTGCACGACCCCGGGGCTTCCTCATGATGGAGGTCGTCCTGGCGCTCGGGATCTTCGTGATCGCCGCGACCGGTTTCGCCGTGGCTCTGGCAAAGACCTCCGATGCCGCCCAGCTCTCGCAGCGCCGGATGCAGATCAACCGCATCCTCGAGAGCGCGCTGGACGAGGCGGTTTCCCTGCCGGTGCTCGAGGAGGGGGTGGAGTCGGTGAGCCTGAAGGAGGAGATCGCCGGCTCTTCGGTGGAGGTCGACACCAAGATCGAGCTGCTCGACGAGATGGAGAACATGGACGGCCAGCTTCTCCAGCAGATGTACCGGATCGAGGTGACCGCCCACTGGTATGCCGATGGCGAGTGGCAGGAGGAAATGGCGGAAACCTGGCGATACGGGAGGTTGTACCAGCCATGAAGCCGTCCACTTTCAGATCCGGTGCCGGGGCTCCGGCGGCTCCGCAGGGCTTCACCATGCTCGAGTTGGTGATCTCCGTCGGAATGCTCGCGCTGCTCATCGGCGGGGTGTTTCTGTTGGCGACGACCAACATCGGCCTCGGCAACGAGGTGGTGAAGAAGCAGGCGGAGGTAAGCGAGCAGAGCGCGTTCCTGGAACTTCTGGGCAACCAGTTCTCCTCGATGCCCGGCAACGCCCGCCTGGAACTGGAGTCCGAGGACTCGGGCGCCCAGTACCTTTCGGACCTGACCATCCAGAACGTGCCCATGACCTTCAACTGGGGCGGCATGGACCGGGTGGCGAAGGCGGTGCAGCTTTCGACCGTGCGGCGGCGCGACGGATTCCTCGACATCGTTCTCCGCTACTTCGAGGAGCCGATCCTCGAGGAGACCGAGGAGATCGGCGAGACCACGAACCGCTTCGGTGACAACGAGCCCTTTGCCGAGGTCGTCCTGATGGAAGACGTCTACATCTTCGAATGGCGGGTGCTCGATGGCCGGACGATGGAGTGGAGTTACGATTGGGATCTGGTCGGGCGCCTGCCACTCCAGATGGAGCTTCTCTTCGCCAAGGACCAGTTGGATGCGGAAACACCGATCCGGCACGTCTTCTGGATCACGCCGAAGCAGAATCCCGAGGTGATGATGCGCCAGCTCCAGCAGGGCGGACAGGGTGGAAACCAGCCAGGTGGAGCAGGGGACGGAGCGACTCCCGGTGGAGAAACGGGAGGCAGCACCGGCAATCCTCCGACGGTCACCATTCCCGGAGGTGCCGTGACGCCGGTGCCGGGCGGATCGAGAGGAGGTGGACGATGAAAGTCCGCGGTGCTTCCGGAAAACGGCGCGGGGTCGCCCTGATCGCGGTGCTGTGGCTGATCATGCTGCTGTCCTTCATCGCGGTGGCGACGATCCGCGTGGTGGGCTTCGACCTCGACGTGGCGTCGTCGAACATCCATGGCTTCCGCGCCAAGCAGCTCGCCGAGATGGGCATCGCCGTGGGGGCCAATCCTGCCGTCGAGCGGATCGACCCCATTCTCAGCCAGTGGTCCGACGGCGAGGGCTTCGAGGTCCGGCTGATTTCCGAGGGCGGCAAGTTCAACATCAACCAGATCCTCATGCAGGAGGACATGAACCTGCTGCAGAACATGTTCATCGACTGGGGCATGGACATCGATCAGGCGGCGGCGGTGGCCGACGGCCTGGCGGACTGGGTCGACGCCAATGATCAGGAGTCCCTCAACGGCGCCGAAGTCGCCTACTACGAGGAGATCGGCCGCATCAACCAGCCCTTCAACCGCCCCTTCTACAACCTTGATGAGATGCGCCTGGTGCGGGGCATGGACCTGGTCGAGGCCCTGCGTCCGGACTGGCGCGAATGGTTCACCGTCTGGAGCGGCGGCGGCCTGGACGTGAACGAGGCGTCGGCGGAAATGATCTCGGTCGCGGCGGAGGTCGGGGTCGACGAGGCCGCGATCATCCCCGAGATGGTGCGGGGGCCTGACGGGGAGCGGGATACCGAGGATGACACTCCCTTCCAATCGCCGCAGGAAGCGCTTGCCTTGATCGGCGTGGACGGCAGTCTCCGCCCAGACATTTTGAACCGATTCAGCGCCAACGAGACCACCACCCGCATCGAGAGCACCGGCATTTCCGTCGGTGCCAAGCGGCGGATCATCCTGGTGGTGCGCAACCGCACGGGGCAGCCCGCGATTCTTGAACGAACCGAGGAGGTGGTGCCGTGAGCAAACAGTCGGAATGGTCGATGCTGGTTCCCGGCCCCCTCGGTTGGGAGTTGTGGAAACGCGGGCCCGATGGTGCCTTCCAGCGCCGGGATGGCGCGGAGGAGCCGATGAAGGTCTCCGAGGTGGGTGCGTTGCCGGGCGGGGATCTCGCCCTGCTGTTTCCGGTCCGGGCCTTTCACGCCCTGCCGTTCCGCGCCGAGAGCAAGGATGATTCCCTGTTCGACGACCTGGCGACGATGCATGCCGAGCGGCTCGGAATCCGGCCCGACCCGATGGCCGGGCAGCTCAGCGATCACTTCAAGGTGCTGGCCGACGACCAGTCCACCGTGCTGCTGCACGCGGTGCTCAAGACGCCGGGCGAGGGCGACCTGCCGCTGCGGACGCCGAAGGAATTCGATCTTTCGCCCCGGGCCTACGCCGTGGAAGGCGACACGCTGTGCGTGTGGAAGGAACTCGGACGCTGGGTCTTCGGCTTCTACGTCGGAGGCCGGCTGCTCTATTCGCAGGCAACCTCCTCCAGCACGGAGGCCCCGGATGGAGCGGTGTTGCGGGAAGTCCAGCTCGTGCTCAGCCAACTCGCGATGCAGGGCCTGCCCTGCAAGCCCGGCCTGATCCGCGTGTGGCCGCCGGAAGGTGAGCTGGGCGAGGCCGGGGCGCTGGCGGATGCCTTCCCGACCCGGCCGCGGGTCGAGGCGCGGCCCGATCCGGTGATGCCGGATCCCTTCAGCGACCTGCTGCCCGAGGACGTGCGGGCCGCGCGGGTGGCCCGCAAGCGCCGCAACCAGCGGACCACCCTGGTGACGCTTCTGATTCTCGCCTACCTCGGCGTGGTCGGCTGGTTCGGCTACCAGATCTGGGAAAAGCAGCGGGTAAAGAAGATACTGGCGGCAGAACTCGTGGAATTGCAGGGCGGCACCGCAGGGGTGCTCCAGGAGCACAACGCGCGCTGGACGGAACTGGGGCCGGTCGTTGAATCGCGGCTGAGTCCCATGGAAATCATGCGCGCGGTGCAACAGGCGATCCCGAGAAACAGCGGGCTGCGGTTGGGAACGGCGGATCTCAACGTCGATGGGGGCGAGATTCAGTTGATCGGCACCGCGCCCCAGTCGGCACCCGCGACGCAGTTCTACAGTTCGCTGCGGAACAGCGGCGACCTGAAGTGGCTCGAGTGGGAAGTGGAGCCACCCTCCAAGTCCGCCAAGGGCTGGGATTTCCGCGTGAGGGGCTTCCCCGAAGGCAGCGAGGAAACCTACTAAACCGATGAAAACCGACAAATCCACCCTCTTCCGGCTTTTCATGGGCACAGACCGAGCATGAACACCCGGGAGAAAAGACTGCTGATCCTCTTCGGAGTGGTGATTTTCGCCGTGCTCAACTTCTACGGCTACAACCTGTATGCGCAGAAGATGAACTCGCTGGAGCAGGAGATCGGAGCCGAGGGCAACGAAATCCTCGGCAAGCCGGCGACCGGCCTGATCGGCGAGATCGCGCTGGCCGAGCAGAATCTCGCCGAGCGCGAGAGTAAGGAACGCGAGATGGCGTGGCTTGCGGAAAACGAACCCGATCCCGAGGAGGGCGGCGCGGTGCAGTCGAAACTCGAGAGCTTCGTGACCAATCAGGCCCGGGCCGCCGGGCTGACCACCGACCGGCCGAAAATCCTGCCCAACGACACCGAGGGCGTTTACTACCACAAGGCGATCTTCGAGCTCAAGGCGACGGGCATGGAGGACGGGCTCTACCGCTGGCTCGTCCAGCTCCACGATCCCTCCTCGTTCCGTGCCGTGACCTCGCTCCGCCTCTCGCCGAACCGCGAGGATGACACCCGGATCGATGCGGTGGTGCGCGTGCAGCAGTGGTACGTTCCCCAAGCCCTCTGATTTCCGACCGATGATCCGTTTCCTCATTCCGATGCTCGCCGCCGCGACCGCGATGGCGGACGTGCCCTTGAAGCCGAACCTGACCCAGTATTCGAAGCTCTGGACCGATTCGCCCTTCACCAGCAAGCCGGTGATCGAGCGCGAGGTGCGCGAGGTCGAGAGCCCCCTCGACGACTTCGCCCTGAGCGGGATTTCCGAGCTGAAGGACGGCTACTACGTCGTCCTGATCAACAAGAAGAAGCCCGACGAACGGAAGATCATCCGCTCCGGGGACGATTCCGGATTCAAGGTGCTCGACGTGCAGTGGGGCGAGGAGACCTGGAAGGACACGGTGGCGAAGATCCAATCCGGCGCCCACACCAAGGAGATCGGATTCGATGAGCAGGTGCTGGCGGTGAAGCAGCCACCTGCCCAGCAGAAGCCGCCGCAGGCCCAGCCGGGACGGCCGGTGATTCCGGGACTCAACCAGCCCAACCCGGCGGCCCAACCGGGTGTAAGGACGCCGCGCCCCCGCGTGGTCCGCCCGCCGACGCCGCGGCCGAACACCAACAACAAGTAAGCCTGCTTTCGCCTTGCCCGACCTTCCCCAATCCTGATGCTTCCGCCCCAAGCCCGCCCTTCGATGTCACGTTTTCTTTTCCTCTGCCTCCTGCTGTCCGGCATCGCCGTGGCACAGGATCCCGCTCCGCCCCCGGGCCTGCCGGGTCTTCCCGCCGCCAACAATCCGGCGGCCGCCGCGGCGAACGCGCCGGATGGGAATCAGCCGGTGCAAAAGCCGATGATTTTCCCCAAGATCAACGGCGACCAGCTGGCCGACCTCTACCGGGAGTTCACCGGACGCCGCGTGACGGTGAGCGTCGCCGCCGCCGACGCCGAGTTCCGTTTCGTCCAACCACCGCCGCTCACTTACGGCGAGGCGGCCCAGTTGATCAAGAAGGCCGCCTTGCTGGAGGGCTTCGTGTTCGTGCCCGACGCCAACATGGCGGGCCACGACGTGCTGGTGATCGCCACCGGCGGGGCCAATCCGAAGGGGGAAGGCCTGGAAGTGATCATCGATCCGGCGGACCTGCCCCAGGATGACCGGGTGGTGAGCTACGTGATGAACCTCAAGTACATCAAGCCCGAGGAAATCGTCCGGACCTTCACCACCGTGATCGGCCAGTTTGGTGCCTACGGGTCGATCACTCCGATCCCGAACGCGGGTGCGGTGGTGATCACCGAAAAAACCTCGCTGATCCGCCGCTTGATCGAGTTGGTCGACGAGATCGACGTCTCGGCCTCGGTCGCGACCCGCTTCATCAAGGTGCAGTATGCGGACGTCCAGGAACTTTCGGACACGCTCAACGAGATCTTCAACAGCCAGCAGCAGGCCCAGAGCACGGCGCGCACCCAGCGGGTGCAGAACAATCCCAACACCCCGGTGATCCCGGGACTGCCGAATCCGGCGGCCAATGCGGCGGCGGCCGCTGCCGCAGCCGGTGGTGCGAGCAGCGCGGCGGAGGACGTGCCGATCCAGATCGTGCCCGACACCCGCACCAACCGGATCTTCGCGATGGGTCGCCCGGTGGACATCGTCTTCATCGAGGGCCTGGTCCGCGAGTTCGACAGCAAGACCGACGAGCGCAACTTCCTGCGTCGCAAACTCCGCTTCGTGGCGGTGGCGGATTTCCTCGAAATCGCCGAGCCTGCCTTGCAGCGGACCTTTGGTTCGAGCGACTCCACCAGCGCCGGTGGCGGGGGATCGGGCGGACGAAGCACTGGCGCGAATTTCGGCAACAACACTTCGAGCAGCAACCGGAACAGCACCTCAAGCAACAGCTCGCGAAACAACTTCTCCGGCAGTAGTTTCGGAGGAAGCAGCGGGGGAAGTTTCGGCGGTTCCGGTGGAGGAAGCAGCCTTGGCGACCCGAACATCAACAGCGCTCCCGAGGCACGGCTGGTAGGACGGACCCTGCTGGTCGCCGACAACATCACCAACTCGCTGGTGGTTCAGGGGCCACCGTCGGCCGTCGAGGTGGTCAACAACCTGCTCGATGAGATCGATGTGAAGGCCGAACAGGTCATGATCTCGGCCGTGTTCGGGCAGTTGGCTTTGGGAGAGGACTTCGATTTCGGAATGGATTTCCTCAGGACCATCGACGAAAATCAGGCGGCAAGGGGGAATGGCGTGCTTCCCGGCCAACTGCGCACGAGCCCCGGTGCGGGTTCCCTCGTGGATCCGCTCACGCTGCTGAACCCGGCCGCTTTTCCAAGCTCCGCGGGCCTCAGTCTTTACGGGATGATCGGAGATCACTGGAACGTCTACCTCAATGCACTCCAGTCGGACAGCCGCTTCGAGGTGATGTCGAGACCGACCATCTATACGGCAAACAACCGGAAGGGATTGATCTCAGCCGGCCAGCGGATCGCCGTCCCGACGAACAGCAACCAGTTCAACAACAGCTTCACCACCAATATCGAATACCAGGACGTCCTGCTCAGTCTCGAAGTCATTCCTTTGGTCAACTCGGATGACGAGGTGACGCTTGAGATCGCGCTTATCAACGATGAGGTGATCGGCGAGCAGTTGATCGAGAACGTGGGCTTGGTTCCGACGATTGGTCGGCGTGAGGTGCTGACGACGGTTACGGTGCCGGATGGAGCAACGATCGTGTTGGGTGGCTTGATTACTTCGACCAAGCGGGAATCGGTCACCGGAGTGCCTCTGCTCAGCGACATCCCTGGCCTCGGCAAACTCTTTTCGCGGACTTCGACCGAGGACGATCGCCAGGAGTTGATGATCTTCATTCAGCCGCGAATCGTTGATGGAGCAGCATCGCTGTATGACGCTCAGGCCGATATGGACAGCCGCTATGATGTTTCGGGGTCGACTCGGGAGTTCTCGAATGGGCCGGGCGTGCTGCCGGAGCGTGATTCATCGAGCGGAAGTGCTTCCTCAAGCCGCAGTGTCCCGGTGGCGCAGCCCGTCGAGGATGACGAGGAAAGTTCGGCCCGTCGGCTGCTCGGGCGTCCCGGCTCCCGCTGGCGGCACTGAGCTGAGGTTGCGGGGATCCGCGCCGTGGGGGACGGGTTGCCGGGTGCCGGAGATCCCGGCGCGCCGACACAATTGGAGCGCGGACTTGCCAAGCCGCGGGGCAGCGAGCAATTTCGGTGGGTGCCGGTGGTTCGCGAGGATCGACCGGAGAACACCAAGACCCAACCATGTCAGAGATTTCAGAAGGCGAACTCGATCCGAAGGTCAAACCCGTGTGGCTCAAGGCCATGACGGCGGTACAGACCAAGAATTTTGGCTACGCGATCAAGCTGCTCCAGTCGGTCCTGAAGGATGCTCCGGGGTTCCTGGATGCCCGCCGCTTGCTGCGCAAGTGCGCGGGTCACGAGTCCGGTGGTCCCAAGAAGCGGTCGGGCCTGTTCGGGATGAAGACCGGCGGCGGTCTCGGGACCATGAAATTGTCGGGCCAGGTGAAGAAGGACCCGCTGGCCACCCTGCCGGCGATCGAGGCCGAGCTGGCCAAGGATCCCTACAGTCCCGAATTGAACGACCTGCTTTTCGAAGCCTTCAAGGTTCTCGAATGGACCGAGAGCGCGGCATTTGCCCTCGAGACGATCCGCAAGGGACACCCCGAGGAGGCGAAGTACCTGCACAAGCTGGCCGAATTCTATCACTCGCTGGGGGATAGCCCGAAGGCGGCGGAGGTCTATCGCGACATCATCAAGCACCACCCGACCGACTCGGCGGCGATCAAGGGCGAGAAGGATGCCACGGCCCGGGCTTCGATGGAGAAGCAGAAGTGGAGCGAGGATTCGAGCATGCGCGACCTGATGCGCAACAAGGAGGAGTTCGAGGACATCGAGAAGCAGGCCCGTACCGGGCTGACCCGCGAACAACTCGAAGAGCGCCGGGACCAGCTTGCCGAGCAATACTCACAGGATCAGAACAACCTGAAGGTGGTCAAGGAACTGGCTTCGGTGTTCGAGCGCCTCGAGGACTGGGAACAGGCGCACGCCTATTTCGATTGGGCCTTTTCCCTGAGCAATGGTGACAGCGCCCTGAGAACCAAGGCGGAGAAGATGCAGGACCGGCTCAAGGAGCAGGAACTTCTGGAATTGCAGGCCCGGGCCGCGGAGAACCCGGACGATCCGGAGATCAAGGCGATGCTGGAGGAACGGCAGCGCGAGCGGGTTCAGGAGTCGGTCGACGATGCCCGGCGGCGGGTCGAGCAGAACCCCACCGATCCGCTCCTCCGCTTCGAGCTGGGTCGGGCGCTCTACAACGCCGGTGACTACAGCGCGGCGATTCCGCAGCTCCAGCAGGCGAAGCGCAATCCCCACATCCAGTCGAAGGTGCTGCTGCTGCTCGGACGGACCTTCAAGGCCAAGGGGATGCGGGACATGGGTGTGAAGCAGCTGGAGACGGCGCTTTCCGACCTTGTGGCGATGGATGCGACCAAGAAGGAGGTCCTCTACGAGAAGGGTCTTCTGCACGACGAGATGGGCGACAAGGAAGCGGCCATCGAGTGCTTCAAGGAAATCTACGAAGTGGACTACGGCTACCGGGACGTCGCTCAGCGGGTGGAGTCGTCCTACGGCGGAGACTGAAGGGCGCTCCGTTACTCCATGCCGGACTCGGTCCGCTGGAGAATCGTCTCCAGCGATTCGTCGCCGATCACCCAGTCGTCCGCGATCACTTCGGTGATCAGGAACTGGCGGGACACGCCGTCTTCCGCGTTGCGAAGCCGCAGGGTGGTCCGGAAGGACCCCGCCTTGCCCGAAAGCTTGTCCGGCTCCGACGCCGCAAGCAGATTGCGGCGCAGGATCGCCCTGATGGCGCCGAATTGCGGTCCGTCGCGACGGCAGTAGCCGTAGAGGCTGGCATCGCCCCCGGGATGGGAAAGGGCGAAGCAGGCCCAGATGTCGTCGTCCCGGAACGGCCCGTTGAAGTAGTTGTCTTCCTTGCCCGTGACGCGAACCATTCCCTGCCGGACGGTGCCTTTCAGCCAGTCATGGAAGGGAGGGTCGCAGTGGCCGACCGTGGCATCGAAATCGATTTTCCAGTCGCGCTCCTGATTCACGGTGAAGGTGACGAGCAGGGGTGGCCCGGACTCCTTGGGGACCATCACGAAGCTGACGGGCTCGCAGATCGCATCGAACGCACCGAGCCAGGCAGGGGTGCGGAATCCTTTTGCCTCCTCCTCCTCGATGGTGCGGAGCCGGGCCAGGGCGCCGGTGGGACGGATTTTCCCCGGGTGGAGCAGTGGCTCCAGTGCCTCCGGGGTGTCGGCGTCGAGCATCGCCGACACCATCTCGAGCGCCTCGTCTGCCGCCAGGGCGGGGATCGACTCGGGATCATTCAAGTCGGGCCGGTTCGAAGGGCTTGCGGCCCCTGATTGCGGGTTTTGGCGGAGCAGGGTCCACACCAGCAGCCCCGAGATGCCGAAACCCGCCAGGATCAGGCCCAGCATCAGCCACCGGCGGAGCACGGCGCCATGGTTCGCGCCGGCCGCCCCATAGCGCGCGTCCCGCCCGCCGCCCTGCCTCCGGCGGCGGCGGCGAGCCGGGTCACGCGTGTCCTTGGTGATCCTTCCGACCCGTCCGAGTTCGCCCCGGGAGGGACCCGCGACGCGGGTCTGCACGCTGCCATGGGAACGGCCGGACTTGTCGGGAATCTTCGCCATCCGCGCTCAACGGGGGTAGAGGGTAATCCGGTAGCGATCATAGCGGTCGTCGGGGCGGAAAAGCCAGCCCGGATTCCGGTTGAGCACCTCGTAGCCGGTGAGCATGAACTCGGGGAGGATCTGATTGCTGTTGGGGTCGTAAACCTTGTTTCCGGTCAGGTATCCCCGGAGCTTGTATTCGTAATTCTGGTCGTAGCCGTAAACGCGGTCCGCGCCACTCTCCGGGAGCCGGTCGGGCTGGCGCTTCTTGTCTTCCCGCACGACGACCAGCTTGGCCTTGTTCCACGACTCCCGCGGCTTCCGGACGTATCCCCAGAAGCGTGTTTTCTCGACGTAGTAGCGGCGACCGATGAAGTGGTCACCGGTCGGCTCGGCGGCGATCGCGGCCTTGCGCTCCTCGAGGGTGGGCCCGCCCATGTTTCCGGAACCGAAAGAGCCGGCGCACTGGCAGAGGACGAGGCAGGCCAGCAGACTTGCGGCCATCTTCGGAGATACGATCATTCTTGGGTGGAAGGCTAGTGTCCTGCGCGGAAAGAGCGTTGCCTTTCGCGCGCGAGATTTTTTCCAAATGCAAGGCGTGAGGAGGAAGCGAATCGAGATTCGTGACCGACGAACAACGCAGCAGTTGGGAAAAAGACCCGCGCCCCATTCGGGGACCGAGCGTAGCGAGCAAACTTCAAAAACTCCTCCATTTCTTCGAAAGGTGACGAACTTGATGCGCGGGACACTAGGGGAAGGCGCCAGCGGGCGACAAGCGCCAAACCGGGGCGGCGAGGACAGGGCCAGGGCGATCCTTGACACGGGTTCTCGCCAAGCCGGGGGGAGTGCCGGTAGGGTCCGCGCGATGATAGACGGCGAGGAGCGGTATGACGGCACCTGGGTGGTGCTCCCGACCTACGATGAGGCGGAGAATCTTCCGGGAATCTCGTCGGCGATCCTCGCGGCGCTGCCGGGTGCGAGGCTGCTGGTGGTGGACGATGCCTCGCCGGATGGAACCGGCAGGCTGGCGGACGAACTGGCGGCGGACGAACCGCGGATGCGGGTGCTGCACCGGGCCGGCAAGGAGGGCCTGGGAAAAGCCTATCTCGCCGGGTTTGAAGTGGTGATCGAGGCCGGGGCCGGGTGCGTCGTCCAGATGGATGCCGACTGGTCGCATGCGCCGGAGGCGTTGCCATCGCTGGTCGATGCCATTCAGGCGGGAGCGGATCTGGTGATCGGGTCCCGCTACGTGCGCGGCGGCGGCGTCGAGGGCTGGGGACTCCACCGACGGCTCATTTCACGGGGTGGTTCGATCTTTGCCCGCACGATGCTGGCGCTCGAACCACACGACCTGACCGGTGGTTTCAAGGCGTGGAAGAGGGAGACGCTCGCGGCCATCGACTGGGACGGGGTCCACTCGGGCGGCTACGTCTTTCAGATCGAGATGACCCATCTTGCGTCCCGGGCAGGCGCCCGGGTGGTCGAGGTGCCCATCGTCTTCAAGGATCGCGAGGTTGGACAGAGCAAGATGTCCGGCGGCATCATCACCGAGGCGCTTGGCGTGGTGCTGAAGCTGGGTTGGCAGAACCTGCGGGGCCGGTAGGCGCGAAGCGCCTGGAAGCCCGATCAGGGCTCGTCTTCCGGTTCTGCGTCCGGGGTGGAGTCCCCGCGTGGCTTGAGAACCCAGACCTTGTCGACCCGCCTCACGGTTTCCATGGATTCCATGGCCTCCTCCACGAAATCCTCAGGTGGCAGGACAAGGATCGCCCGGTCGTAGCTGGCCATGGTTTCGAGGATCAGCTCCTTCATCAGGCGGAGAGCGGACTCGGAGATGAAGCGCTCGTACTTGACCATGGTGTCGGGCAGGCCCTCCTGCATGTAGAGCATGTTGTCCGGCCCGAAGGGATCGCGGTAGGTTACCGGGCGCCACCCGCCGCCGGCGATGGTGAAGCCGCTGCTGTTGGCGAAGAGATAGGGCGTCACGATGTCCTTCTCGAGAACGAGGTGGCCCCAGGCGTGGCGCAGGGGGTTGATCTTGTCGCCGTGCTCCGGGCTGCCGAACATGAGGGGCAGGACCTTGGTGCCACGTGGAAGGTCCTGGCCGGCTTCGACGACCTTGGCAACCTCGGAGCTGAGGCTCTTGGCGGCACGGTGCTGGACGAAGAAAAGGGTGAGGCTGGCCACCAGGGTGAAGCCCAGCAGCGCGCGGGGACGACGTGCGATCCACGACGGCAGCGGGAGCATTGCGGCAATCAGGAGCGCGAGAAATGCGAAGCGCTCGGGAAGGAAGTTGAGCGCGGGAAAGTTGGGCAGGGTGAACAGGGCCACCAGCATGACCACGAACACCCGGGCGAGGCACTGGTCCCGGCCCTGGCCGCGAATGCCGATGCCCCGCAGCGCGAGGATGCCGGCGCTGAGGAGGGCGATGAGCACCGGGAGGCGGATGAGGAACTCGGTGCGATCGAAAGCAATGACATTGGAAAGCAGCACCCGGATGTTGGGCAGGATCCCGGGAAAGTTCGGGGCGAAGGCCGCGAGGTTGTCGTTGGGCGGAGAAGCCAGGGAAGTGGCACCCAGCAGGATGACCGCGGGGGTGCCGACGACGGCGAGGCGCAGCCACGGCACGAGCTTGCGGCCGGGCGCTTCGATGAAGAAGAGAATCGCGCCGATGATGACCGGTGCGACGGGGTGGGCGATGGCGCCGATGAAGAGCAGCACCGAGGCCGCGAGCAGTCCGCCCCAGCCGGCGGGCTGCCGGAGCCCTTCGGCGTCGGGTTTCCCCGAGGCCATCGCCAGTGCCGCGATCCCGAAGATCAGGCTGAGCATGTAGGCGTGGAAGCCGATCAGCGGCAGCAGGGTGGTTGCGAGCAGGCAGACGAGAAAGACGTGGGTCTGGCGATCCGGGGCGAAGCGGCGCAGCCAGAACAGCATCACGAGCGGCAGGCCGAGGATCACGGTGGAGACGACGACGCGGTTGGCGGCGTCGATTTCCATGAAGCGCGACAGGAAGATCAGCAGGAAGTAGTAGAGCTTGTAGGGGCTCAGGTCCCGATTGACCGTGAAGTAGTCGGGAAAGGGTGAGCCGGGCTCGTTAAACTGCTGGACGATATGGGTCAGCGCGAGGTGGTTCGGGTCGTCCTGTCCGGGCCAGTAGTCGACCGTCCACGGCAGTGCCGCGAGCGGGATCAACGACAGCACGAGGATCACCCAGTGCTTCCGGGTGAAGCGACCGGTTCCGGACGTCGGCACCGGATTTTTGTCGGCAGGTTCCATCGGCCGGGGGGGAGCGGGAACGACGCGGGCCTCAGGCCGGGGTGGCATCGGGGTTGCCCGGGCGTTTCTTGAGTTGGAGACGGAGATCCCGGAGTTGCTTGGGATCGACCTCGGCGGGTGACTGGCTCATCAGGTCGCTGCCCTTGTTGTTTTTCGGGAAGGCCATGACTTCGCGGATCGAGTGCTCGCCGCAGATGAGCATGACCAGGCGGTCGAGGCCGAGGGCGACACCGCCGTGGGGCGGGGCACCGAAGCGGAAGGCGTCGAGGATGTGCCCGAACTCATCGGCGGCCTGCTCTTCGCTGATGCCGAGGGCCTTGAACATGGCACTCTGAAGCGGGGCCTCGTGGATCCGGATCGAGCCGCCGCCGAGTTCGTGGCCGTTGAGGACGACGTCGTAGGCAAGGGCGCGGATGTCGGTGGAAAGCTCGCCCTTGAGGAGCTTCTGCTCGTCGTCGGGATGGGGGCGGGTGAAGGGGTGGTGGACGGCAACGTAGCGGCCTTCCTCCTCATCGAAGGCGAGCAGCGGGAACTCGGTGACCCAGAGGAAGTCGAGTTCGGTGTTGTCCTTGGTGAGTTGCTGCATTTCGGCGCAGGCGAGACGCACGCGTCCGAGCACCTCGCAGGCGCTTTCCCATTGGTCGGCGGCGAAGAGGATGAGGTCGCCGGGCTCGATGTTCAGTTTGGCACGCAGCGCTTCGACCTCGTCATCGGTCATGCGCTTGACGAAGGGCGAGCGCCACTTGTCCCGCTCCTCGCCGCGGGCCTGGATGTAGGCAAGGCCCTTGGCTCCGGCGTCCTGGGCGAGCTTGGTGAGCTTGTCGATCTGTCCGGTGGAGATGTCGGCGAAGCCCTTGGCGTTGATCGCCTTGACCACGCCGCCATTGGCGACGGCCCCGGAGAAGACGCGGAACTCGCAGTCCTTGAGTTCCTCGGAGAGGTCGACGAACTCGAGCGCAAAGCGGCGGTCGGGCTTGTCGGAGCCGTAGCGGTCCATCGCCTCGCGCCAGGTCATGCGGTCGAAGCTGGCCGGGATCTCGGCCTCGAGCGACTCCCGGAAGACGCGGCCGAGCAGGCCTTCGACGAGGTGGATGATGTCGTCCTGGCCGACGAACGAGGCCTCGATGTCGATCTGGGTGAACTCCGGCTGGCGGTCGGCGCGGAGGTCCTCGTCGCGGAAGCACTTGGCGATCTGGAAGTATTTCTCCACGCCGCCGACCATGAGCAGCTGCTTGTACTGCTGGGGGGCCTGGGGCAGGGCGTAGAAGTGGCCTTCCTGGAGGCGTGAGGGAACGAGGAAGTCGCGCGCCCCCTCGGGCGTGGACTTTGAGAGGATGGGGGTCTCGATCTCGAGGAAGCCCTGGTCGTCGAGGAAGTCGCGGGACGCCTTGGTCACGCGGTGGCGGAGACGAAGGTTGCGCGACATCCGTGGCCGGCGCAGGTCGAGGTAGCGGTACTTCATCCGCAGGTCCTCGTTGGAAAGTTCCTTGTCGAGCTGGAAGGGAAGCACCTCGGCCTTGTTGACGATGACCAGTTCGCTGGCGACGATCTCGACTTCGCCGGTGGGGATCTTGTCGTTGATGGTGCCGTCGAGGCGTTGCGAGACCTTTCCGGTGACGAGCACGACGTCCTCCTCCCGGAGCTGGTGGGAGAGTTTGGCGGCCTCGGCATTCTCCTCGGGGCGGAACACGCACTGGGTGAGGCCCTCGCGGTCGCGGAGGTCGATGAAGATCACGCCGCCGTGGTCACGGGCGGAGTTGACCCAGCCGATCAGCGTGGCGGTCGAACCGATGTCGGAAGCGCGGAGTTGGTTGCAGTGGTGAGTTCTCATCGTGCGTGGAAATGGACCAGGATGGATGGGATGGATTGGATTCTATCTTGAAAGAGGATAGACTCTCTTCACTTCGACCTTTGGGTTGCCGAAGTTGATGATGAGTCCGAGCGGCAGTCGGGTGGCCTTGAGGTAGCTGAGCATCTGGGCGAGTTCCCGATCGGTGATCTTTTTGATGGTCTTGGTGTCGATGATCACTGAGTCGTAGGCAATCAGGTCGGGAATGAGCGTATCGATGAGGGTGTCCTTGTAGTTCAGTGGGAACTGGCGCTGTTGGTCGTAGGGAATCGATTGGAGCTGAAATTCGCGGACCATCGCCCGCTCGTAGGCCTTCTCCCGGAATCCATAACCTAGTTCGTTCATCGCTTCATAGGCAATGCCGATGATCGTTCCGGTCTCATCCTTCAAATTCATCACATCCATCCTATCCATCCTGGTCCGGAATCTAGGCCAGGAGCGGGCCGTCGGGTTGCTGGAGGCGGTCGGTGAGCCATTCGGCGAGGCCGAGGACGTGGCAGGTCTCCTCGGCGCGGGAGGCGAGGATCTTGAGCTGGAGTTCGGGGAGCTCGCTGCCGATGACCAGGGCGAAGCGGGCGCCGGATTGCTCGGCGCGCTTGAGTTGCTTGTTGAGCTTGCCGGTGGCGAAGGGCAGGTCGCAGGAGATGCCGGCCTCGCGCAGCTCGGTCAGGATCTTGAGCGCCTCCGGGCGCTTCGATTCGTCGGCGAGCACCAGCAGGACGTCGCAGGCGGCCGCCTGACGCTGCAGCCACACTTCCATCCGCATGCGGGCGTCGGTGTGCTCCTCGATGAAGTTGCGGATGACGTAGTCGCCCATCGCGAAGCCGGTGGCCGGCAGGTCCACCGAGCCGTCGGAGATGGTCGAGACGAGCGTGTCGTAGCGGCCGCCGCCGGCGACGGCGCGCATCGAGCGGCTGCGGTCGAAGACCTCGAAGACGACGCCGGTGTAGTAGGCGAGGCCGCGGACGATGGAGAGGTCGAGTTCCACGAAGCTTTCCAGTCCGCGCGCGGCGAGGTCCTCGCGGATCGCCTCGAAGGCGAGCGAGGCATTTTCCGGCGAACGGATGAAGGACTGGATCTCGTCGAGGGTGAGGCCGAAGTCGGCGAGCTTGGCGGCCGAGTTCTCGGGCTTGTCGCGCTCGAGCTTGTCGATGATCTGGAGAAAGTCCGGGATGCGTTCCTCGTCGATGCCGCGCCCGGAGGCGAAGTCGAGCCAGGCCTGGCGATCCGAGACGCGGACGACGAAGTCGCCGTCGCCGAAGCCGAAGGCGCGCATGGTGTCGACGGCGAGGGCGATCAGCTCGGCATCGGCGCGCGGGCCGGCCTCGCCGAGGATGTCGACATTGAACTGGTAGAACTCGCGGCCGCGGCCCTTCTGCGGCTTTTCGTAGCGGTAGCACTGGCCGATCTCGAACCACTTGAGCGGCTTGGGAAACTCGCGCTGGTGCTGGGCGGCGATGCGGGCCAGCGAGGCGGTGACCTCCGGGCGCAGGCAGACGTCGCGCCCGCCCTGGTCCTCGAAGCGGAACAGCTGGGAGGAGAGCTCGCCGCCGGACTTCTTGAGGTAGAGTCCGGTGTCCTCGAGCACCGGCGTATCGTACTCGACGAAGCCGTAGGTGCGGGCGACCTGGCGCCAAGTCTCGAAGAGATAATTGCGCACGGCGCACTCCCGCGGTGGGAAGTCGCGGAATCCCGGCAGGGCTTGGAAGGTTCGAGAGGCCATGGGAAGCGGCGCCGGGCGCCGGAAGCGGGGCGGGAGGATGCATGGTGCCGGAGGCAATTCAAGGCGGGATTGGGGGCCGGAGAGGGCTCGGGCGGTGGATTGCTTGATCGACGGGATGAAGATGGATGAAGAGGATGGATGATGGAGGTGGGATTTTCATGCACGCGATCCCGGGAACGGACTTCTCGTCACCCGAAAGGGGGGTGCCGATCAAATCGACATCCCCATGGAATTATGGGAACAATGGCAGCTTCATGGCCGACGTGAAACCCACCCGAACCAAGGTCGCGGAAACACTCAGGCGCACGCTTCACGTCTCGGTAGGGGTGCCCGCCCTGCTCCTTGCATGCCCGGGGGTGAGCCAAGCCAAGGATCCCGCGGAACCGGGCTTTCCCGCGGGCATCCGGATGGCGGCACCGGCGCGAGGTGAAGCGGCCGTCGCGGCGTTGGGCGGTCGTCTCCCCGAGGTCGCGGCTTTTCATGGGCGGTCCGCCCGGCAGCTCCGCTCGGTCTTTCGTGCGGACCCCTCCCTCTGGGTGGATGAAGTCGGACAGCTTTTCTACGCCTGTCCGGCCCAGTGCACGGATTGCGGACCCGAGCATGGCCCGGAAGGCGACGGGGTGCTCGAAATCGGTCCCACCGATCCGGGGCCGTTCGACACCTCGCAGGCCTTCCTGCTCCACAGCCGCCCCGGCGCCGACCGGGTGATCTACCTGGACTTCGACGGCCACGTCGACGACACCCCCGGCAACTGGAAGGAGGGGGCCTACGCGCCTCCCTACAACATTCCCAACAGCAACCCCAACTCGTTCAGCACCGAGGAGCGCAACCGCATCATCGAGATCTGGCAAAGGGTGGCCGAGGATTTCTCGATGTATCAAATCGACGTGACCACCGAGGAACCGGACATCGAGGACTTGAGGAAGACGGATTCCGGCGATGCGCGATACGGCATTCGCGTCTGCATCGGCGGCAGTGGTCAGGATTGGTTTGGTCGCGGGGTGGGGGGCGTTGCCTACGTGGGCTCCTTCGATGCGGGCAATGACGTTCCCTGCTGGGTGTTTCCCGCGGGCTCGGGATACACCGCCAAGAACGTCGCGGAAGCGGCCTCGCATGAGGCCGGGCACACGCTTGGGCTGATCCACGACGGCATCGAGGGAGGAGCCGGATACTACAGCGGCCAGGGGTTCTGGGGGACCATCATGGGCGTCAGCTACGACGATCCGATCAGCCAGTGGAGCAAGGGGGAATACGCCGACGCGAACAACACGCAGGACGATCTGGCCGTCATGCTCACCCAGGGTGCGGTTTACCGCCCCGACGACCATGGGGGGACCCTCGCCAGCGCCACCGAGCTCGGTGCCGATTCCGGAACGGCCTCGGTCGCCGGGGTCATCGAGCAGCGCACCGATGTGGACTTCTTCCGAATCGAGGCGGCGGGTGGCTTGCTCGAGGTGAATGCCGATCCCGCGCCCAGGGGTGCCAATCTGCGGATCGAGGTGAAACTCTATGATGCGGCCGGCGCGCTGTTGGAGACCGCGACGTCCGAAGACACCAGCGCCGGCACCCAGCCGGTCATCCTGACCCGAACCGTGGCTGGCGGCTCGTACTATTTCTCCGTGGACGGCATCGGAAACGGCGACCCGCTGACGACCGGCTACACCGACTATGCCAGCCTCGGTCAGTATGAGGTGGTGGTTTCCGGCGTGGTCCCGCTCGGCTTCACCTGGCTGCCGGTGACGGCGGGCACGTATCCGTGGAGCGATGCGTCCAACTGGGTGGCCGGCAGCGTGCCGGGCGGCGCCGGCGCGACCGTGCGGATGAACCACAACATCTCCGGCGACCAGACGGTCCTGCTTGCCGGCCCCACCGCCCTCGGAAGACTGACCCTCGGGGACTCCAACGGCACCCATGCCTTCACGCTCGCCTCCGGTGGAGGCTCGCTGGTGTTCGACAACTCCGGCAGTGCCTCGAGCCTGAGCAGGACGACCGGCGCCGACGATGTGATCTCGGTGCCGCTATCGTTGGAAGGGCCGTTGGATATCAACCAGTCCGCATCCGGAACGCTGGAATTCACGGGTGGGATCGGGGGCGGCGGTTCGCTGAGCAAGAGCGGAGCCGGCACCCTCGTCTTTGGCGGGCCCAACACCTACACCGGTGCGACCACGCTCGCCGACGGCCTGCTGAGGCTCGATGATTCCGAAGGGTTTCCCGGTGGCATCGACGATACGGCGGGGCCGGGTGAAAGCGTGCTTTTCCTCAAGGGCGGCGTGCTCGGGCTTCACGGCGACTTCACGCGTCAACTCGGCACCGGTCCCGGCCAACTGAATTGGGATCCCGGCACGGGAGGGGCGGGCAGCGGCGGTTTTGCCGCTTTCGGCGCGGATCGGCAGGTGCGGCTCAACAACGGAACGGGGGCATTTTCCTGGCAAACCGGGATCATCGGGCCCCAGAAGACCCTCGTTCTTGGCGACCCGGAGGCCACCCACACGCTGCGTTTCAGGAACGGCATCAGCTTCGCCGGAAGCCAACGAACGGTCATGGTCAAGGACGGCCTGGCTGACGTGGATGCCGTTCTTGCCGGCAAACTGACCGGCGGGAACTCCAGTGGTTTGATCAAGAGCGGTGCGGGTGTGCTTTCGATTTCCAGTCCGTCGAATGACTACACCGGCGCCACGATCGTCAGGGGCGGCATGCTTCGCCTCGAGGACGCCGGTGCCTTGCCGGGGGGCAACCTCACACTCCAGGGGGGCGGGCTCCTCGGGCTTGGTGCCGGAGATCTCGTCGACCGAACCATCGGCGCCGGCATCAACCAGCTCCGCTGGTCAGGCGACGGTGGCTTTGCCGCCTTTGGCGCGGATCGGGTGGTGCGATTCTCCCCGGAACAGGAAACCTCCGGCAGCAGCTCGATCAATTGGAACGCCCCGAATTTCATCGGGGCTGGGCAGGTGCTGATCCTGGGCCACGAAACGGCCGACGCCACGATCGACTGGCAGCACCGGATTTCCCTCGCGGGCAGCACACGCATCATCCAGGTCGAAGACGGATCCGCCCTTATCGACGCGAAGATGAGCGGGATCGTGGCCGGAGGCACCAGCGCCAACACCAACAATCGATTCAACAAGACCGGCCCCGGCACGCTCGCGTTCACCGCCCAGAATTCCTACTGGGGGAACACCATCGTGAGTGCCGGGACGCTGATGATCGGCGATGGCGGCAGTTCGGGCGGAGTCTCGAAGAACTCGGCCGAGATCATCGTCGAGGCCGGCGCCACCCTCGCGGTGAACCGCGCCGATACCGTGACCCAGGGTTCGGATCCGTTTCCGGCTCCGATCAGCGGCGACGGCGGCTTCGTGCAAACCGGTTCCGGAAACACGGTGCTCATGCTGGCGAACAGCTACATCGGACCGACCGTGATCGAGGCAGGCACGCTCACCCTCGGAGCCGCCGGCGTTTTGCCCGACGGGACCGAAGTTGTCATCGGCAACGCCATCCTCGATGCCGGTTCCGTCTCGGAAATCATGGGCCGCCTCGACGTCACGGATTCGGCCACCATCCATTTTGGAGCCGGTTCCTCGCTGGCCTTTGCCGACAGCCGGTCCATCGACTGGGCCGGTGGCACGCTTGATCTCACCGGTGCCTTCATTTCCGGAGCATCCCTTCGCTTCGGCATCGATGCCAACGGCCTCACCGCGGCCCAACTCGCGCGGATCTCCGCCACCGGCTTTTCCGACTTTGCGCTGAACGACAGCGGCTTCCTGACTGCCACAGAGCTGACCGGCTACGCCGTCTGGGCCGCGATCAATGCTCCGGGTGGAGCCCCGGGCGACGATTTTGACGAGGACGGCGTGTCGAACGGCATCGAATACGTCCTAGGCGGTGACACGGACACCAACGATCTCGCCAAGCTTCCAAGCCTTTCCCGCATCGGCGGCGACATGGTGTTCAGCTTCCTCCGTGATCAGGAATCCATCGACGGGTCCACTCTCGTCGCCATCGAAATCAGCCCGGACATGACCGACTGGTCGGACAGCCGGGCGGTTCCCGACGGTGCGTCCGTCAACAACCCCGGCGTGACCGTCGTCAAAGATCTGCCGGTCCCCGGCACCGACACCGTGACATTGACTCTTCCGCTGGGCGATGATGTCAGGAAGTTCGCCCGGTTGGTGGTGACCCCCTGACGCAGGCTTGAGATTCGGGTTTGGCTGGAGGCGGAAAGGCGTCAGTCTGTGCGCGGATGCTGCGAACCCTGAGAGCGGTGGATTTCCGGTGCTTCGAGAGCCTGGCGCTGGAAGTGCCGGCGAGCGGTGCGGTCTTCACCGGGCGCAATGCGCAGGGCAAGACCTCGGTGCTGGAGGCGGTGTGCCTGCTGATCCGGCTGCATTCGCCGCGGACCGCGCGGATGTCGACGCTGGCGCGGATCGATGGAGCGGGGGGATTCGGGCTGGCGGGCGAGGCGTGGAACTGCGAGCGGCGGGTGGATTGGCGATCGCGGCAGCCGATGGATTTCCGGGTCGATGGCGAGACTCGCGCGAGCCAGGGTGCCTACCTCGAGGATGGCGGGCTGCTGGTGTGGATGGGGAACGACGACATCGAGATGGTGCGCGGTGGCGGCGAGACGAGGCGGCGGTATCTGGATTTCATCGGATCACAGGTGGCGCCGGATTATCGTCGGGCGCTGGCCCGCTACCGCCGGGCGCTGAAGGCGCGGAATTTCCTGCTCAAGGATCCGGCACGGCGGGAGGCGGAGATCCGGTCCTACGAAGGTGTGATGGTCGAGGCAGCGGCGGTCCTGCGCTCGGTGCGGGTCTCGGTATCCGAACGACTGGCCCCGGCGGTGGCGGAGCGGCAGGAGGGCATCGCCGGGCATCCGGAGAAGCTGGAGCTGGAATACCGGGCGGAGGGCGGCATGGACCTTGCCGCCGCCTTCGAGCAGGCGCGGGAGCGGGAACTGCGTCAACGCCGGAGCCTGGTCGGGCCGCACCGCGACGAGCTGATTTTTCGGCTGAACGGACTCGACGCGGGCACCTACGGCAGCGAGGGGCAGCAGCGGACGCTGGCCCTGGCGCTGAAACTGGCCCAGGGAACGGTGCTGGCGGAGACGCGAGGGGTGCAGCCGATCTGGCTGATCGATGATGTCTTCGGGGAGCTGGACGTGGCCCGGCGCAACGCGGTGATGAAGGCTCTGCCGGGCGATGCGCAGCGGTTGATCACGACCACCCACCTCGACTGGTTGGAGGAGTCGCCGGATCTGGCCAAGCTCAGGCGCTTCCGCGTGACGGCGGGGAGGGTGGAGTAGGGGAGCTGCGGCATGGGGAGCTGCGGCATCCTGCCGCAGTTTGTGTAAATCGGGCGGTGGCGCGTTCAGCGGCAGGATGCCGCAGCTCCATAAAAAAGGGCGGGCATTGCTGCCCGCCCTTTGGATGAATCGGCTGCCAATCAGGCCTTGCCGGGGACCGGCGGCACTTCCTCGGGAAGTTCGATTTCGCCCTTCTCGAAGGCGAGGGCGCCGGGAGTGCAGGCGTAGTTGTAGAACGGAGACTTCTCGTTCTCCATCACGTCCACCCAGCGGACCATCTGGCCGGTGTAGGCGGACATCCGGCTCATGATGGCCACCATGGTCGACTCGGCGATCTGCTTGGATTCGTTGAGCGGCTCACCGGCGATGATGCTCTTGATCAGTGCCACGTGCTCCTGCACCTGGCCATTGCCGGACTCAAGCTTGATTTCCGGCACCTGGACCTCCTTGCCGTTGATCTTGCCACCGCCGAGGCAGGAGCCTTCGGTGCCGGTGAACATCTCGCCGACCCGGTCGTAGCACCCGGCGATCTGGCGGCACTGGCTGTGGATGTGAACGTCGTCGCCAAAGTCGAGATCGACGCTGAAGAAGTCGAACTGGTTGCCGGTCTCGCGACGGGCGCGGCCACCGAAGCCGAGGGCCGACACGGGAATCCGGCCGAGATACCAGATGGCGACGTCGATGTTGTGGACGTGCTGCTCGACGATGTGGTCTCCGGAGAGCTCGGTGAAGTTGAGCCAGTTGCGCGCCATGTAGGAGGCGTTGGTGTCGCCGTCCTGGCGGCGCTTGATCCACGGGATGCGGCCGTTCCACTGGATGATTCCACCCTTGATCTCGCCGATCGCCCCGGCGTCGATGCGGGCCTTGTTCATCAGGTAGCCGGCCGAGTGCCGGCGCTGGGTGCCGGTGGCGACGCCGAGACCCTTGGCCTTGGCCTTTTCACCGGTGGCGATGACCGCACGGGCACCGACCGGGTCGACGGCCACGGGCTTCTCGATGAAGCAGTGCTTGCCGGCCTCGACCGCGGCGTCGAAGTGGAGCGGACGGAAGCCCGGAGGGGTGGCCATCAGGACGAAGTCGCAGTCGCTGGCGATCACCTTCTGGTAGCCGTCGAATCCGTCGTAGCACTTGTCTTCGGAAAGCCCATGCTGCTTGCCGACCCCGACGGCCTTGTCCTTGAAGGCGTCGGCGCAGGCGACCAGCTTGCCCTCGATGCCGAGGAGTTTGCAGGCTTCGATCCAGTTCTTGATCGCGCCGTTTCCGCGTCCGCCGCAGCCGATCAGGCCGGCTTTCAGCGTCTTGGTGCCGGAATTGATGTTGGCCGCCATGAGCGGGGAGGCCGCCAGGGCGGCACCGGTCAGTGTGGAGGCTTCGATGAAGGAACGTCGGGTCCAGGGTGTATTCATAGATTGGTGGGTTGGTTGAACGGGTGCCGATCGGCTGGATTGGCTAGTCCCTTTACGCACGGAAGGCAGGTTTATTGCGCCCTTCCGCCCGAAATCCTCGGTCCAGCCGAGCTGGAAGTCCAGCCCGCGGCTTCAAGGAGGTTTGCAAGGCGAGGCCGCCGGGCTTCGTAGGGGGCGGATCAGTCGACGCTCGATCCATAGGGCGGGACCCATGGTCCTGTCGCTACTACTTGCTCCCGCCGTCACCGGCGAGGTGCGCTTCAACCGCGACATCCGGCCGATCCTTTCGGACCGTTGCCTGGCCTGCCACGGGGCGGACGAGGCGGCGGTCGAGGCCGATCTGCGCCTCGACGATCCGGCGAGTGCCTTCGCCGGGCGCGATGGCGCGCGGGCGATCGTCCCCGGTGATCCCGGGGCCAGCGAAATGATCCGCCGGATCCTTTCAAGCGACCCCGACCTGGTGATGCCGCCGCCGCGGCATCCGCTCAAGCTCGAGGCGGAGGAGAAGAAGTTGCTTGAGCAGTGGATCGAAGAGGGCGCCGAGTACGAAGCGCATTGGGCGTTTCAGCGAATCGAGCGGCCACCGGTGCCGGGCGGAAAACGGGGTGCCGAGGCGATCGATGCCTTCATCGACCGCCGACGGGCCGAAGTCGGAATGGAGGGGATGCCCGAGGCGAGCCGGGGGAAGCTCCTTCGGCGCCTCAGTCTCGACCTGACCGGGCTGCCGGCGAGCGTCGAGGAAATCGAGGGCTTTCTGCGGGATGAGAGGGCGGATGCCTACGAACGCCAGATCGATCGACTGCTCGCCTCGCCGCACTACGGAGAGCGCATGGCGATGTGGTGGCTGGACGGGGCCCGCTATGCCGACACCCATGGATTTCAGGCCGACTGGGAGCGCTACCAGTGGCCCTGGCGCGACTGGGTGATCCGCTCCTTCAACGACAACAAGTCTTTCGACCGGTTCACCATCGAGCAGATCGCCGGCGACATGCTGCCCGATGCCACGCCCGAGCAGATCCTCGGCACCGGTTTCAACCGCAACCACCGGATCAACACCGAGGGCGGGGCACTGGCCGACGAATGGCTGATCGAGAACGTGATGGACCGCGTGGACACCGTCGGGGCGGTGTGGCTGGGCCTGACGATGAATTGCGCCCGCTGCCACGATCACAAGTACGACCCGCTCACCCAGCGCGAGTTCTATCAGTTCTTCGCCTTCTTCCACAATGTCGACGAGGAAGGCAAGGGGCCGGGCCGGCAGGGGAACTTCAAGCCGGTGCTGAAGCTGCACACGCCGGAAGAGGAGGCCGAGTTCAATCGGATCACCCGGGAAATCGAGCAGGGGGAGAAGCGTCTGATGGAGTGGCTGCCAAGCGGGGTTCACGGAATCGCGAAGCAGCCCTTCACGAAGAGGAACGGCAACGGGGACGCGCGGCTTGAGCGGGAGGTCCGGAAACTCGCCCAGCCGGAGGCACGGGAGCTGAAGGACAAGGTGCTGGCCTTGCGCCAGAAGCGCGCCGGGCTGGAGCGCAGGATCCAGTCGGTGATGGTGATGGCCGAGATGGAGAAGCCGCGCCGGACCTTCGTGCTCAATCGCGGCGAGTACGACCAGCCGGGCGAGGAGGTTCAGGCGGGGCTGCCGGCCTTTCTGCCGCCGCTTCCGGAGGGCGAGGAAATGAACCGTCTCGGGCTGGCGCGGTGGCTGGTCGGCCGGGAACACCCGCTGACTGCGCGGGTGCAGGTGAACCGCCTGTGGGAGCTGCTGTTCGGCACCGGGCTGGTGGCCTCGAGCGAGAACCTCGGCGTGCAGGCCGACTGGCCGAGCCATCCGGAGCTGCTCGACTGGCTGGCGGCGGAGTTCATCGAGAGCGGCTGGGATGTGAAGGCGCTGCTCAAGCAAATGGTGATGACCCGGGCCTACCGGCAGGACAGCAAGGTCGATGCCGCGCGGCTCGAGCGCGATCCGGAGAACCGTCTGCTCACCCGCGGGCCGCGTTTCCGGGTGCAGGCCGAGACCGTGCGCGACCAGGCGCTGGCGATTGCCGGGCTGCTGAATCCCGAGCTGGGAGGTCCCAGCGTCTATCCCTACCAGCCCAAGGGCATCTGGAGTGAGACGAACTTCTACGGAAACCTCCGGAACTACTCCCACGACACCGATGGCGGGCAGTACCGGCGCAGCCTCTACACGATCTGGAAACGCACCGCCGCGCCGCCGGGAATGACCCTTTTCGACATGCCGAGTCGTGAGGTCTGCGTGGTCAAGCGCTCGCGCAGCAACACGCCGCTCCAGGCGCTCGCGCTGATGAATGACGTCACCTACGTCGAGGCGTCCCGCAAGTTCGCCGAGCGCATGATGAAGCATGGGGCCGACCTTGAGGAGCGACTGACCTGGGGTTGGCGCTGCGCCACCTCGCGGGAACCGGATCCGCAGGAACTCGTCGTCCTGATCCAGGGCCACGGGCGGCGCCTGGAGGGCTATCGGGCGAATCCCGACGAGGCCAAGGCCCTGCTGCAGGCCGGCGAAGCGCCGGTGATGGAGGGTGTGGATCCGGTCGAGCTGGCCGCGCTCACGACAACCGCCAGCATCATCCTCAACCTCGACGAAGTGATTACCAAGGAATGAACGCATTCAGAGACAGCGTGAACCGCCGGGTTTTCCTCAAGACCTCGGCGCACGGCTTCGGCCTGACGGCGCTCGGATCCATCCTCGGGTCGGAGGCATTCGGCGAAACACCGGTGATCGACACGCTTCATCATCAGGCCAAGGCCAAGCGGGTGATCTACCTTTTCCAGTCGGGCGGTCCGTCGCAGATGGACCTGTGGGACCCGAAGCCGGGCCTCAAGGAGCGCTTCGGCGAGGAACTGCCCGGGTCGATCCGCATGGGCCAGCGCATCACCGGCATGACCTCGGGCCAGAAGACGCTGCCGGTGGCTCCCTCGATCTTCGACTTTGCCCGGCACGGCAAGAGCGGGACCTGGGTCAGTGAGTTGCTGCCCGAAACCGCGAAGGTGGTGGACGATCTCTGCATCATCCGCTCGATGCACACCGAGGCGATCAACCACGACCCGGCGGTCACCTTCTTCCAGTCGGGCTCGCAGCTTGCGGGACGCCCGAGCATCGGCTCGTGGGTGTCCTACGGCCTGGGTAGTATCAACCGCGACCTGCCGAACTACGTGGTGCTGACTTCGAGGGGGACGGGTCGCCCGGACGACCAGCCCCTGGCCAATCGCTACTGGGAGCCGGGCTTCCTGCCGACCCAGCACAGCGGGGTGAAGTTCCGCAACACCGGCGACCCGGTGCTCTACCTCTCGGACCCGGCGGGGATCGACCGCTCACGCCGCCGCGACATGCTCGATGATCTCGCCCGGCTCAACGGACGCAGGCATGCCATCGTCGGAGACCCCGAGATCGAGGCCCGCATCGCGCAGTATGAGATGGCCTTCCGGATGCAGGCGAGTGTGCCGGAACTGACCGATGTGTCCGGTGAACCGGAGTCGGTCCTGGGTCTCTACGGTCCGGAGGTGAAGAAGCCCGGGACCTACGCGGCCAACTGCCTGCTGGCGCGCCGGCTGGCGGAGCGGGGCGTGCGTTTCGTGCAGCTGTTTCACCAGGGGTGGGATCACCACGGCGGCTTGCCGAAGGCGCTGAAGGGGCAGTGCTACGATACCGACCACGCCACCGCCGGGCTCCTGCGGGACCTCAGGCAACGCGGCCTGTTGGAAGACACCCTGGTGATCTGGGGTGGTGAGTTTGGCCGAACCATCTACTCGCAGGGAAAGCTGACGCGGGAGAACTACGGCAGGGACCACCATCCGCGATGCTTCACCATGTGGATGGCCGGGGCCGGGGTGAAGAAGGGCACGACGATCGGAGCGACCGACGACTACAGCTACAACATCCTCGAGGATCCGGTGCACGTGCACGACCTCAACGCGACCATCCTGCACCTGCTCGGGATCGACCACGAGAGGCTGCTCTTCAAGTATCAGGGCCGCCAGTACCGGCTGACCGACGTGCATGGGAGTCTGATCAAGAAGGCGCTGGCCTGAGAAGTGATGAGGGGCATCATCTTCACGCTACTGTTGCTGGGGCTGGGCGGGCTCCCGCTCGACGCCCGACCGAACGTGGTGATCTTCCTGGCCGATGATCACCGCCACCGACCACTACATTGGTGAGATTGTCGGCAAGCTGGACGAGCTCGGGTTGCGGAGGAACACGGTCGTGATCTTCATGAGCGACAACGGGCATTCGGAGGAGACCTCTCTCCGGATCCGGCGGGCCGGGCACTCGAGTGGCCGCATGGAAGGATACTTCTACGGGGCCAGCGGGGCGGGCAACACCGGCAAGTGGATCGGCCACAAGGGGACTTTTTTCGAAGGCGGCATCCGGGTGCCGGCCATCATCAGCTATCCCGGAAAGCTTCCGTCCGGAGAGGTGCGCGATCAGATCATGACCGCCATGGACTGGTATCCGACCGTGCTCGAACTTTGTGGAATCGAGCGGACGCCCGGGTCGCCGGAGTTGGACGGGCACAGCCTGCTGCCCATCGTCCAGTCGGCGGAAGCCACTTGTCTGTATGGCGAGGTGCTCCACCTTGCGTGGCGCCAGGACTGGATGGTCCGGGACGGTGAGTGGAAGCTGATCGGCAAGGGGGCGCGGGATGGGGGGGAATCCGGGGTGTCATTGCATCGCCTCACGGATGCCAAGCCGGAAGTGAAGGACTACTCCGCGGAAAAGCCCGGACTCGTCACCCGGTTGCGGGTCATGCACGAGGCGTGGCTCAAGGAAGTGACGCCGCAGTGAGGTGGTGGCTCGAGACGGGATCGAATTGTGAAGCGGAGCTTCACCATGCGTCTTGCGGCTGCGCCGGGGGAGGATCCGCTCAACTCGCTGCGCTCGTCTCGCCGTGCATTGCCGACACGTGTCGGCGGCTGTCGAGGTTGCGGGGGTGCCTGAGGTGGCCAAGCCGAGAGGTGAGGTGGTGGCTCGAGACGGGATCGAACCGCCGACACGCGGATTTTCAATCCGCTGCTCTACCAACTGAGCTATCGAGCCTGATGACCTCGGGAGGTGGGCGGGGATTTAGGGAGGCCAGCCCGGTTTTGACAACGGAAAAATGTCCGGAAATTGCGCCCCGGGCACCAGCTCACGGAGCTTCGGGCGCGGGCACTTCGGCGAGGAAGTCGAGCGTCATCCGCCCGACCTTCTCCAGCATGCCCGCATCGACCTTGTCGATTGTGTCGTCCGGCGTGTGCCAGTAGCTCATCCTGCCGAATTCGCCGATGACGTGGAGGCAGGGGATTCCCGCATTCTGGAGCGGGACGTGATCGTCGAGAATGGGGAACGGCGACATCCGGAACGGCTTGGTGAACGAGCGTCGTCCGGCACAGCTCTCGATGGTCCTGACAAAGTGCTCGGGCGCCTCCGGGCTGTAGAGGAGGTCGTGGTCGGGATCGCCGACGATGTCGAGGATGATGCCGCCGCCGGGCCACGAGCTTCGCTTGGTCGTCATGACGTGGGCGAAGTACTTCGATCCGTAGAGACCGTCGGTCGCGGTGATTCCCGGCCGGAAGGCCTCTTCTCCGTCGAAGAACACGATTTCGATCTTCGAGGCCGATTTGGGATCCGTGGAAAGCACGCGTGCCATATCCAGCAGGATGCCGGTGGAGGAGCCGCCGTCGTTCGCGCCGACGAAGGGTTCCGGGAGGATCTTCGAGTCGATGTGGCCACCGACGATCCACGGCAGCGAAGCCGGCAGCGGGTCCGCGGACTCGTGCCGCGCCATGAGATTGGTGAAGTCCACCGGGCCATCCGGCGTCGCGGCCTTGAAGGTCTGTCGCTCCGTTTTCCAGCCATACCCGGCCAGCGTGGTTTCCAGGTATTCGATGGTCCGGGCGAGTCCCTCGCTGGCCGGCGGGCGGGGGCCGAACTTGAGGATCTCCTCGATGTGGGCGTAGGCCCTGGCACCGGAGAGCTGTGCGGAAAGCTCGGGCGCGACGTTTTGAATCTCCAGCTGCCCGGGCCCGGCACCGGCGGATGGGTTGTCTTCGCGATTGGCGAAGAGCAGGATCGCCGCCACGGCGAGAAGGCACGGCAGCAGAATGGCAACGGCTTTCTTCACGAGCCAAGAAATCTAGATTTCGCCGATGCCCAGCAACTCGAGAATGCGCTGCAGGTCGTCGTCGCCGTAGTATTCCAGCTCGATGCGGCCCTTGGTCGATCCATGGTGGACCTTGACGTGGGTGGCGAAGTGGTCGCGGAGCTTGTTCTGGAGGGCCCGGATATGGGGGTCGTTCTCACCGGTGCCGGATTTCCTCCCCGGGCCGCCGCGAGTGGCCTTGTCGGGCGACGCGAGGTCGCGGGCGAGTTGTTCGGCGGCGCGGACGGTGAGGGACTTCTTCAGGATCCTGCCGGCGGCGGCGAGCTGGGTCTCCTTGTCCTTGATCGCGAGGATGGCCTTGGCGTGGCCGACGCTGAGCTTCGCCTGGGCGACGAGCACCTGCACATCGGGGTGGAGCTCGAGAAGCCGCATGGCATTCGCGACGCTGGCGCGGGACTTGCCGACGCGTCCGGCAATCTCGTTCTGTTTCATCGAGAATTCGCGGACCAGGCGGACGTAGCCGGTTGCTTCCTCGATGGGATTGAGGTCCTCCCGCTGGAGGTTCTCAATGAGCGCCATCTCCAGCACGTCGCGGTCGGATGCCTCGCGCTCGATGACCGGAACGGTCGAAAGACCAATCTTTTTCGAAGCCCGCCAGCGTCGTTCGCCGGCAATCAACTCCAGCTTGCCGTCGACCTTGCGGACGATGAGGGGCTGGATGATTCCGTGCTGGCGGATCGATTCGACCAGCTCGTCCAGCGGGCTCTCGATGAAATGCGTGCGCGGCTGGAGCGGGCTGGCGATCACCTGGTCGACGGGAACCTCGCGCACCCGTGCGCTTTCATCGCCTGCCGATTCCGCGGCAGATGCAGAGTCACCCTGCTTCCGGATCAGTGCGCCGAGTCCCTTGCCGAGTGCTTGCTTTGCCATTGGGGAACGAGGTTGGCAGAGTCGGCTCATGGAAGCCAAGCCGATTTGATCCGGAAATTGATTCGTCCCGCCCGGGTGGCGCACTTGACGGCGGGCGGAGGGAAGGCGAGCATCGGTGCTGATGAGATGGATCCTGCCCGCCGTGCTTCTCGCCGCCGGCACTCCGGCCGGTGCGCAGACCGTGGCTCCACGCGAGGTCACGACGTCGGCGATCGCTGCGGTGGAGGCCCTCGGAAAGCGGGTGGTCCTCGGCGACCACAAGGCGGCGATCGACAGCATGTATCCGCAGTGGAAGAAGCGGATGGCCAAGAGGTTCGGTGGCATCGAGAAGCTCGAGGAGCAACTCGAGGGGATCGGTGAGGAGATGGCCCGCAACGGAGTGGGCATCATTTCCTTCAAGACGCAGGGCGCTCCCCGGGTCTACGAGGTGTGGCCCGGCAAGCCGCTGGACGACGGCGATGCGGAGGCGGCTCCGGTCTTCGACAAGTGGCTGCTGTTGATCCCGACCGTGACCCAGTTCCGGATCATGCAGGGGGATCCCCCGCAGACCTACGTGATCAACAGCCACGGATTCCAGGTGGCGATCGCCGACAAGGGGCGGAACAACTGGAGCTTCATCAACGGGTCGGACGTGTCGGTCTCCGACCTGCGTTCGCTCTTCGCCAGCCTCCCGGCGAACATGGAGTTGCCACCGGTGAAGCGCGAGGTTGCCGACTAGGATTTTCAGAAGACGATGGGGAAAAAGGGCAGGAAGCTGAAGGAGGAGGCACGTTTGCGCCGCAAGCTCACCGAGTTGTGGGAGCGCGGCCAGAGCCCTCTCGTGGAGGTGCGGGGGTCGAAGATCCACGGTCACGGGGTCTATGCCGCCGAGGACATTCCCGAGGGCACCCGGATCATCGAATACGTCGGGGAACTCATCGACAAGGAGGAGAGCGAGAAGCGCGCCTGGAAGCAGCATGAGCATGCCGAGCAGACGGGCGATGCGGCGGTCTACATTTTCACGCTGAGCAAGCGCTACGACATCGACGGCAACGTCCCCTGGAACACGGCCCGGCTGATCAACCATTCCTGCGACCCGAACTGCGAGGCTTGGATCGAGGGCAAGCAGATCTTCATCTACGCCTTGCGGGACATCTCCAAGGGCGAGGAGCTGGGCTTCGACTACGGCTTCGACATCGAGTGCTACGAGGATCACCCCTGCCGCTGTGGCAGCGACAACTGCGTCGGCTACATCGTCAGCCGCGATCAGTGGGATGAACTCAGGAAGGCACTCGCTACCAGCGGCGCAGACTGAAGCCGACGGAGACGTATGGGGCCGGATCGGTTTCTCCGAGCACACCCGGGAAGTTCTCGCGGCCGCCGGGAGAGAGGATCTGGATCTCGTTGAGGAAAGTGTAGCCCGCGCCCACTTCGAACCATGCCTCGCCGGCGATGCGCTGGCGGTAGTAGAGGCCCGTGCGGAGTGAGTTCACATCCAGCCGACTGCGACTGCCGAAGGCGTCGATGCCCCACCAGCCGCCGTTCCATCCGGCCTCGAAGCCGAAACGGATGTTGTCGCCGAACTCGCGTCGGGCGACGAAGCGTGGTCCGTAGTAGCTGACCAGCCAGTCGTCGGTGGGCATCCAGAAGAAGACCGCGGCGGGAATGATGAAGGGATCGTTGAGCAGGTTGGAACCGAATACGCCGAAACCCAGCATGAACCGATCCGTGAAGCGGTAGCCGGAACCGATGGCTGCCGCCACGTCGATGTCGCGGGAGCTGACCCCGGCGAAGTCCGAGTTTACCCCTGCCATCAGGTAGGCGCCATGCATCCACTTCGAGTCCTCGGGCGTGTTGATGATGAAGCTCTGGAGCGAAAGCCGGTGCAGATCGTTGTCGAGGGCGGGCGCGGCTGGGTTGGCGCCGAAGGGAGCCGCGTTGATGTCGAGGTCGGAGTACTCGTAGCGGAAAGCCGGAACCCAGAACCAGTCGGGGGCGAATTCGTTGAGGCCCAGCAGTGCGAACACACCGGCGGAGGTGAAGTCCGCGTCGCCACGGGTCGGTCCGTCGAACTCCATGCCGGAGGTGTGGACGACCCGCGTGGAGAGCACGTCGATGAACTGGGTGATGTCCATTCCCTTCGTCTCCTCGATCGACTCGAATTGCTCCACAGCGAGCGACTCAGCGGCAACGCTGGCGAGGGACAGGAGGCCGGTGAAGGCGATAAGCTGGCAGTTCATTTGCCGTGAGTGTGGCCTCGTTTGGTTTCCGGGCAAGGATCGAAAGCTCAGCCGTTGGCGAGTTGGACGATCCAGGAAATCACCGCAGCGGTGGCGGTCAGCAGGAGGAACATCAGCAGCAGGCTGCGGCCCTGGGTGCGGCGCTCGTTGCGGATCTGGCCCCGCGCGGCCTGCTCCTCGAAGTGCCGCTGGCGCTCACGCTCGGCGAGATCCTCCGGGGGCGGCAGGGTTTCCTCACGCTCCCGGATCTCCAACTCGAGTTGCTCGGGCATGCCTTCAAGCTCGGCGATCCGCTCGTCGAGCTCACGGCGGCGAAGCTCCAGCTCATCCAGCTCGCCGGGCTTTCGACTGCGGGTCAGGGTCATCGTGGATCAACGGAGAAGATAGACGGCGATCGCCGCGCCTCCGAGCACGAGGATCGGCAGATTGAAGGCGAGTCCGCGGATGAAGTGCTGGGCGAATTCGCCGCGATGGCTGCGGGCACTGCGGATGCCGGAGAAGATCGAGGCGCTGCGGGTGCGCGAAAAGTGGTCGGCGGCCTGGCCGTATTCGTCCTCGGCGTGCTCGACGATGGCCTGGGCCCGGTCGAGATTCGTCTCCATCTGTTCACGGGACCATCCCTCGGGATTGAGTTTCTCGATCTTGGTGAGGTGGCCGTTGAAGCAGGCGCGGCATTGTTCGAGGTCGTCGATTTCCTGGCGCATCTCGAAAATCTGCCGGTCGATCAGGGTCGCGGAGGAGGACAGGCGCTCGGTCATTTCCACCTGCGAGGCGATCAGGTCGCGTCGGCGGGCGTTGAGCATCTCGGTCTCCTGTTTGAGGCGCTCGAGTTCCTCGCGCTGAGCCTGCAATTCCTCGAGCTGGGTCTGGGCGAGGCGCAGACGACCGTCGACATCCTCACCACCCGAGGTCGGGCGGTCGTGATCCATTTCGAGCTGCGTGTTCCGGACGCGAATGTGGTGGGTGTGCTCGCTGGCAGAGGGCATTCTGTGGGAGAAGGTGGCGGGACAGCCGCACGCTTTTTACCCGGAGCCTTCAATGGCTTCCAGACAAATATTTCAGTTTCCTAAAGGAGATGTCTGGGTGGGGAAGCGGCATCCAGGCTTGGATTGCCGGGGCCTCAGGACTGCGGATCCGAGGATGCTGGCAGGCGTGGAGCCGGCTCCGGATCGTCGGAAAACGGTCGCTTGTACCAGGCCCAGGCCCGGCTGATCGTCCTCAGGATGTCTTCCATCACCAGATAGGCGGAGGGGACGAGGTAAAGCGTGATGAAGGTGGCGAAGAGAATGCCGAAGCCGAGCGACACCGCCATCGGGATGAGAAACTGCGCCTGCAGCGACCGGTCGAGCATCAACGGGAGGAGGCCGACGAAGGTGGTCAGCGAGGTCAGGATGATGGGGCGGAACCGGCGCGAACCGGCATCGACGACGGCGTCCATGGTGGCATCGCCGTTGCGTCTTCGTTGGTTGGTGAAGTCGACCATGACCAGCGAGTCGTTCACCACCACGCCGGCGAGCGCCAGCATTCCGAAGATCGAGAGGTAGGAGGGGGTGATGTCGAGGATCAGGTGTCCGGCAAGGGCGCCAATGATGCCGAAAGGCACCGCCAGCAGGACGACGAAAGGTTGGGCCAGGGAGCGGAAGGGGATGGCGAGCAGGGCGTAGAGCGCGAGAAACAGGGCGACACTGGTGAGCCACACCGTGTTGCCGGTTTCCTCGTGCTCCCGCACGTATCCATCGAATACCCAGGAATACTCCGGGTATTCGTTGATGATGGCATCGATGCGGGGGCGCACGCTTTCCGCGATCTGGATCACGTTGACGTTCTCGTCGACCGGAGTGGCGGCGACGGAGGTCACCTGGGCGCCGTCGATCCGCCGGATCCGCGCGTTGGCGGGAACGAGTTCGACATTGGCCACGCTGTGCAGCGGGGGAGTCCCTCCATCCGGGGTCCGGATGCGCAGGTCTTCGAGGGTTTGGAGCGATTCCCGCTGCTCGCGGGGGAGCCGGACCATCACCCGGATGTCGTCGCGGTCGCGCTGAACCCGCTGCGCCATCTCCCCGAAAAAAGCCCCCCGGACCTGCCGGCCCAGGTCGCGCTGGGTGAGCCCGAGCGACTCACCCTCCGGCTTGAGGCTGAGGTGGATCTCGTTGCGGGTGCGGCCGATGTCGGACCACGCGCTGGAGATCTCCGCGTAGGATTCGAGGGTTTCCTCGACACGCTCGGCGAGTTCCGCCTTGAGGTCGTTGTTGGGGCCCCGGATTTTGATTTCGATCGACTCGAGCTCGTCGCCGCCGCCGTAGCGGCGGCCGCGATCGCCGGAGATCCAGAATGATCGGGCCTCCGGGATGGGGCCGACCAGTTCCTTCCAGCGCTTGGCGATGTCGCTGTTGCGGGGGCCGGGTTCGCTGCGGTCGCCGGGATCGAGAATGGAGGCGAGGATGAATCCCTCGTCGGATTCCGATTCGGACCATGCCGGATAGCCGCCGGTGCTGGTGAGCACGTCGAGGATGAGGGGTTGGCCGGTCCCCGGGTCGACGAACTCGCGCTTGATTTGATTGAGGGCGCCCTCGATCCGGCGCACGTGCTCGTCGGTGACCTCCAGCGGCGTGTCGCGGGGCAGGCGCAGCATCGCGGTGATCCGGTTGCGGTCGATCGAGGGCATGTTGACAAAGCCCATGCGGCCGCTGGCAACGTAGCCGAAGCAGGTGATGCCGACCGCGATGAAGACCGCCAGGGTGGTGTAGCGGTGGCGGGTGGCCGCGGCGAGGGACGGCCGGAAGGCGCGCTCGACGAATTGCTCCAGGCCGTCGGCGATCATCTTCTGGAAGCGTGCGAAGGGTCCGAGGTTGGTCCGGCCGACCTTGATGCTCTTCAGGTGGCACGGGAGGATCAGCTTGGTCTCGATCAGGGAGAAGATCAGAACCGCCGCCACCACCGGTGGTATCTGGCGGGTGTAGTTGCCGTAGAATCCCTCGAAGCTGAGGAGCGGAAGAAAGGCGACGATGGTGGTCAGGGCCCCGAAGGTGACCGGGACCGCCACTTCCTTGGCCCCCGTCACCGCCGCTTCCAGCGGGTCCTCGCCCGCCCTCAGCTTGGTGTAAACGTGCTCGGAGGTGACGATGGCGTCATCGACCACCAGCCCGATCACGATGATGAAACCGAAGATGCTCATCGTGTTGAGCGTGAGGTCGAATTCCGGCAGCGCCAGCAGCCCCCCGGAGAAGGCCACGGGAATGCCCAGCACGACCCAGAACGCGAGGCTCGGGCGGAGGAAGAGACCGAGAACCAGAATCACCAGGAACCCGCCCTGCAGCATGCTCTGCGCGAGGGTTCCGAGCCGTCCGCGAAGCTCGACCGAGCTGTCGTCCCAGATGAACAGCTCGATGCCTTCCGGAAAGCGCTCGTTCTGCTGCGCGACGTACTGCTTCACCCGATCCGCGATTTGCAGGGCGTTCTCCTCGTTGAGGCGCAGGACCTCGACGAGCAGCGCCGGCTTGCCGTTGAAGCGGAGCAGCTTGCGGTTCTCCTCGTAGCCGTCGTTGATCCGGGCGACCTCCTCGAGCCGGACGTCGGCACCCTTGTCGTTGCGGATCACGATCTCGGCGAAGCCCTCCTTGTCGTAGGCCTGGCCCTTGGTGCGAATGATCATGTTGCCCTCGTCCGTGATGATGTTGCCGGCGGGGAGGTCGACCGAACTGCGACGCACCGCGTCGGCGAGGTCGGCAAAGCCGAGTCCGAAGTCGCGGAGTCGCTCGAGGTCCGCCTCGATCGAAATCTCCGGACGGGTTTCGCCCTGGATCAGGGCCTGGGAAATTCCCGGCAGTTCCTGCAGGTCGTCGCGGATCCTGCGGGCGGCCTTGACCAGGTCCGGCTCGTCCATTTCTCCGGTCACGGCCACCTTGATGACGTCGAACCATTTCGCGGTGTCGGGGATGTAGACCCGTGGCGGTTCGGTTTCGGGCGGCAGGGCGGGAATGCGCTCCATCCGCAGGTTGACCTCGTCGAGCAGGTCGCGGACGTCGGTGTTGTCGCGGGCCTCGAGCGTGATCTGGCCGGAGCCCGAGCGGGCGTCGGATTCGATCACTTTGACGCCGGGCAGGCCTTCGAGGGCCTGCTCGACCGGGATCACCACGGCCTTTTCCACATCGGCGGGGCTGCCACCCCGGTATTCGACCTCGATCCGGACCTCGTTGAAGAGCAGCGAGGGCTGGACCTCCAGCGGAACGCGCTTCATGTACGACCACACCCCGGCCAACATGATGGCAAGCATCAGGAAGTTGGCGGCGATGTGGTTGCGCGCGAACCAGCGGATCATTGAAGCTGTCTTACGCGGGGAAACCGGATCCGTCTATCGAGGGATCTAGGGCAGGCAACGGGGACCTCGAGTTCGAGGGGGATCGCTCAACCGAAGTGCTTGAGAATTTCAGGTTGCAAACGATTGTGTGTGTATTATGCCAACACACTATCCATGGAGCTTCGGAGAAAAAAGGTTCAACAAACCTTGATGCGGCAGGGGTTTGCGCTGGTTGTGACGGTCTCGCTGATGGTGCTGCTTTCCCTGCTGGCGATCGGGTTGCTTTCATTGTCTTCGGTGACGCTCCGAAGCTCGGCCAAGCAGCTCGCCCAGGCCGAGGCCCGGTCCAATGCCCGAATGGCATTGGTGATGGCTGTGGCCCAATTGCAGAAGCAACTCGGGCCCGATCAACGAATCTCCATGACGGCCGGTCAGCTTGCAAAGCCCGGCAGCGATGGCGAAGCGAACCGGGCCGCTGCCGGCAATCTCCACTGGACGGGAGTCTACGATGCCTGGTCATCGACTTCCGTCGACCGGCCCGACCCCACGTTCCGTTCGTGGATTGTGTCCGGCCAACCGAATGCCACCTCGGAGTTGGAGACGGTTGAGACCGAACTCGCTTCAAGCAATTCCATCGAGCTGGTCGGTAGTGGAACGCTGGGAACCACCGCGACGGGGCAAGTCAAAGTTCCCGCCGTGAATCTTGCTCGTGATGGGTCACCCGGTGGTCGCCTGGCGTGGTGGGTCGGCGACCAGGGTGTGAAAGCCGCGCTCGGCACGCCGGCGCCCGCCGAAGGCGACACCCTGGCTGTCGTCCGCAACAACATCCAAGCTGCGCCACGCAATGCGGTCGAGCTGGCGGAAGTTGCAGATACGAGACCGTTCTCGCTGCTGGCCACGGACGATCCAAGGCTGCCGAAAGTGACCAGCTGGCAGCAAAGTGCGCACCTGGTTGCCGACCCAGACGGGCCCCGTCCGCTGTTTCATGACTTGTCGGCATTTTCCACCGGCATGCTGACGAATGTCCGTTCAGGGGGCTTCCGCAAGGATCTGTCGATGAAAATGGAGACCTACACGGACCCTCCGGATCTATCCGATCCCGAGAACATCCTCTACACGGTGAGGAGTGATATGACAGGGAACGATGAGGTGGGTGTCAATTTCATGGAGCTCTGGAGCTATTACCATCTCTACAAGGAGCTCAACTACGGTGGTGGCTTGAATTACACCACGGGCGGCAATCTTCCTTCGACCGCGCCATACTTGCAGACCAAGCGCACCGAGGATGAACTCAACACCGACCCCTGGGATCGGCTCAAGCACCCTGTCACCATCAATTATCAGACGATCTATTCATTTGAGGCCGATCCACACCCTAGTGAGGCCGGGAAATATGTTATTTGGTTGAACTTTGATCCGGTCGTGACGCTTTGGAACCCGCTGGACGTCGCGGTGGACATTCCGAGACACTTGGTCAACGGCAGTCCGAGATGGAATTATCTCTACTCTTTCTGGATGATTCCATATGACATCAATATTTCCATCAATGGTGGACCGGATATCCGCTGTTCCATTCTCAAGTCATCAAATTGGAAAAATGATGGAAATTTCCTGAAGCTGAATGCCGGAGTGGCGGAGACCTTGACCCTGAAGCCCGGGGAAGTGGTTAAGATTTCTCAGGATGGCGATCTGTCCAGCGACCAGCGGGGGCAGAGTGTCGGTGGCTGGGAGGGCTTCAACGGCAAGAAGGGTTTCAACTACGGAGGTGGTGCCCGCGTGCCCTTGGTTGCCGAAACCAGCTCTCTCACCAACGCGGCTGACGTGGATCGCGTCGTCGTGTCGCCGAATGACACGATCTCCTACAGCGTTACTCCGAGGCAGAGGGCCGAGTCGGGCAATTCACCAAAGTTCGCGCTCACGCACGTCTGGTTGAATCTCGGTGGCAGGGGAGGGAGCCTTCAAAGCTTCATGTCCGTGGACAGCCGAGTGGGCTATTCGCGTGTTCAAGTCGGCGAGCAGAGGCGATACGGGCAGTACTGGGGGCCGAACCCTCTGGATATTCGGGCCGATGAGCATCCCGAGGTGTTTCCGGTGATCGACGGCCCAAGTATGACACGTGATCTTCCGGTGGGGGCACTGATCAGTGAAAAGGTGCCGTTCATGCTCCATTCCTACTTTGTGAAAACAGAGGAGGAGAATCTGTCGGGGTCGAGGACGATGGCGAGGTTCAATCCGCGGGCCTACAGTCTTAATTTTTACGATCTGTCGAAGAGGGAGCGCGACATGATGCCCTTCGAGACAACGACCATCGGGATGACGAGTTGGCTGGACGCCCCGTTGGACGAGTCGCTCTCCGGCCAGGGGTACTTCGGATCCAGTCTCGGTGCCGAATTCGGCTCGAACTTCGTGACCACCCACAGTGTGCCGCGGCAGCCGATCATCTCGCTCGCTGCGCTGCAGCATTCGTGTGCCAACGGGTTCAACATGCCAAACAGGGGATTGCCTTGTTTTGATGGCAGAAAACCTGATCATACGAATCGAATCTACCCATTGGAGCCACAGATTTCCCACGCCATCGGAAACTCGTTGGCTCCGTCCGTGATTCCGCCGGACAAGACAACCTACAACATAAGCGGTTATCCACACCCGCTCGCAGACCACTCGTACCTCGCCAACCGCGAGCTCTGGGATGACTACTTCCTGTCGGGCATCGCACCCCAGCCTACCCCGGCTTTCAGCGAGGCGAAAGACCAGGAGACGGTCGCCCGCGAGTTTTTCGGGGAACAAAAGGAACTGCCCACGGCACGCTATCTGCCTGACCTCGGCGGGCGCGACCCGGAAGAACTGGTCGATTCCTGGTTCTCAGGTGGTCGACCGACCCAGGATTCGATCCGCGAGGTCGCCGGCTACCTGCGGGTCGATGGGATGTTCAATGTGAACTCGACCTCCGTGGAGGCGTGGAAGGCGGTGCTCGGAGCCCTGAAGGATCGAGAGGTCGTAGTTCGGAGCGACTCCGGCGCGGAAACGATTGACGACGCCGATGGCGACACTCCTGTCGCCAGCCTGTTTGGCCCGTTCGCCGAGATCATCGAGGACCAGGCAGCGATGCAACCCGAACAGTGGAACGGTCGCCGGACGTTGAGTGACGACGAAATCGACAGCCTTGCCCGTGGGATCGTCAGGGAGGTGCGCAGGCGCGGGCCGTTCCTCAGTCTCGCCGACTTTGTCAACCGGCGCATCGGCGGCGACGAGGAACTTGCACGCTCCGGCGCGATCCAGAGCGCCCTCGACTCCGATGAGGTTACCGTCAACAGGAGACAGAACTCCGGCCGCAGCGTCTCCGGGGCGACGGCAGGTCGTTTTGAGTTTCCCGAGGCCGAGCAAGGCGTGATGCACTACGGCGCTCCCTCCATCGTCAGGCAGGCGGACATCCTGACTCCGATTGCTCCGGTTCTCTCGGTCCGCTCCGACAGCTTCATCATCCGCAGCTATGGGGAATCGGTCGACGCCGGCGGGAAGGTGCTTGCCCGAGCATGGTGCGAGGCCGTGGTCGAGCGCCAGAGCGACTACATCGACGGCGCCGACACTCCTGAAACGGAGGCGGCCGACCTCACCGAGGCGGTGAACCGCGAGTTTGGTCGGCAATTCCGGATCGTTTCATTTCGCTGGCTAAACCCCCGTGAAGTTTGAACATTGCTGTGCGTGATTCGACTGGGCTTCATCTGTGTTTTTCTGCTTTCGGTGGCCGGCGCCGCGCCTCTCAAGGAAGGTGAAGTCGAGGTCCGTCTGCTCGCGGAGAGAATTCCCAGAGACCTGGGCAAGGTGGTCCTCGCCACGAATGAGGCGAGGTCGGAGCCCGCCGATCTGCCCATGAACAACCTGTCAAGACCACTTAAGCCACCGGCGAGAGCATTCAGTGTATGGTCGGTCGACAGGAATGTTTCCATTGCCAGCATCCAACTGCCCGAAGAGGGCAACTCGTTTATTGTTCTGCTGCTGCTGCCCGGTTCCGAGCCCGGTTACAGACCCGTGGTCATTCCATTTCGTGACCCAAGCTTCAGGGCCGGCGATATCTACTTCTATAACAATGCCGATAAAACCGTGGTGGGCATCCTGGGCACTGCCAAGTTTTCACTTGAGCCCAAGCGTGGCAAGGTGGTGCGGCCACGGGGATTCGGCGACGAAAGATACTATCATGCCATGCTCGGCGTGAGGGACGGCGGCGAGAACAAGCTCATCAAATCCATGAAATGGCCATCGTCGAAAACGACGCGCAACTACGTGTTCTTCTACATGGATCCAGTGAAGAAGCGGGTGACCTACCGGGCGGTTGATGAGTTTCTTGTTTCGCCCGAGCCGATAGAGGAAACCCGCTGAGTGCCGGGAAGCTTCCAAAAATCGGCTTGTGGTGCCGGATCGACACTTTCAGACTCCGGGCCGTGTTCCCGGAAGGGAGTCCCGGGAGGGGTATGACCGAATGAGTGATTCGATTTTCATTGGTATTGATGGCGGGGCGACGACCTCGAAGATTGCGGCGGTGCGTGGCGACGGGTCCATCGTCTCGATGGATCTGCAGCAGCAGCCGACCGGATCGGAGGGCGGTCCGTCCGGGGTGATCGACGGCTGGCTGGCGGGGTCGAACGAGTTCCTCGAGCGCAACGGCCTGGGCTGGGATCAGGTTCAGGGGATCGGCATTTCCGTTCCGGGTCCGTATCTCGAGTATGGCGTCATGGGCGCATCGCCGAACCTGCCGCCTTCCTTCGACGGCTGGAGGATCATCGACGACATGACCGCGGCGGTGGAGAAGCGGATCGGCCGCAGGCTTCCGATGGTCATGGGCAACGACGGCAACTTTGCCGGAGTGGCCGAGGCGGCGCGGGTTCGGGAGAAGGGCGGTGGCAGCGTCGCCCTGCTGGCACCGGGGTCCGGTTTGGGTGGGGCCTTCGTCGATGCCACCGGTTTGCCGCTGGAAGGATCGACAATCTCGGGCATGGAGATCGGGCACATCCCGGCTCCGCTGCAGGTGCTTGGTGCCAAGGCGTACCGGTGCGGTTGCGGCCGGGACTGGGGCTGCTTCGAGATGTATACCAGCCTCGCCGGGCTGCCGTATCTGTTCGAGGAGGCGCTGGAGCGCTATCCCGACCACCCGCTGGCGAAGATGGATGGCACCCCGAAGGAGCGCATCCTTCCCCTGCGTGGCCTGGCACAGGAGGGCGACGAACTCGCCCTCGAGTTGTTCGATTTTCAGGCGAAGGCCATGGGCCTGCTGATCGGGACCCTTTCGATGACCGTGGACCCCGACGTGTTTGTCGTCGGTGGCGGCCTGATCGATCCGGATGCCACCACGCCGGAGTTCCGGGCGCGCTATCTCGGAGGAATGCGCGAGACGGCGCTCGAATACCTGTGGCCGGTGCAGCGGAAACGCCTCAATATTGTGGAGGCGGAGCTGGGGGAACTTTCCCAGGCCATCGGAGCGGCCTTGGTGGTGCTTCTACAGCGGGGCGCGACGTGATCGACGGGCTCGAGGAGATTCCGCTGAAACGGGCGGACGGGGATCTGCCGGACGAGGTGCATGGCTGGCTCGATGCCAGCGAGGAAGTTTCGCAGGAGTTCTACGGAGAGGGGCTGGGCCGGCGCTACTACCGCTACGTGCCGAGCGATCCGGTGGTGGTCTACCGCTCGATTGAGGCCCTGGTGGTGGGTCACGAGCTGCGCGGACGGCGCTTCTGCGAGCTTGGCTGTGGTTTTGGCGTGGCCTCGGGGCTGGCGAACCTGTTGGGCTTTCAGGCCGAGGGAATCGAGTGGGAGGAGGAGCTGTGCCGGCGGGCCCGGGCGCTTCGCGACGCCCAGGGACTCGACTACCTGGTGCACCACGACAGCTATCTGCCGGAGGGTTTCGAAGTGGTCCAAGGGATGGGCGGCAAGGATCTGGTGGTTCCCGGCGGACCTTCCTCCTCGCACCCGATGTTCGAATTTCTCGATCCGGCGGAGGTTGATTTGTTCTTCGTCTATCCGTGGCCGGACGAGGAGGAGTTCATGGCGCGCCTCTTTTCGCACATGGCCGACGAGGGAGCGGTGCTGCTCATCTATCAGGGCGAAGGTGAGATTTCGGCGTGGCGGGATGGGGGTGCGGGTTGTTCCCGGGACTTTGCGTAGTCGGCCATTTGCTCGAGGACGCGGGCGGTCTCCCTTGCCCGCAGGCCGAAGGTGTGCGCGACGCCGCCGGCGATGGCCGCCGGGACCGCCCCGAGGAGCGCAAATACCGGGGCGAGAAAAGCCCAGATCGCACCTGGAGCGGTTGCGGAGAGCAGGACCCGGATGGGGTCGCGCAGCTGTGCCTGGAGGTGCGCCCTCGTGATCGGAGTCGGGCTTGAGATCAGCTCAGACTCCATGCAGCCGAAGCACTCGCAGCCAAAAGCGGCCGGATCATGAACGAGGTAGCGCTCTCTTGCCGAGCGGAGCTCGTGCAGAGAAATCGAGAGCGCGATGATCGAAGTGCAGGCGATGATCAACAGCCCGCTTCTGCCTGCCCCGCGAACCATCGCGAATGCCAGCTTCCTGCCGTCGCGCCCGGCCTGGTAGCCGGCCCAGATGCCGCCGCCAAGCCCGGCGGCGATGACCGAGGCGGAAATCGCAGCACCCATCCAATCCGAGTTGGAGATGTTGAAGGCGAGGAAGTCGATTCAGCCTTCTACGGACTCAAAGGGAAATTTCTCCCAAGCCCTTGATCGCTCCGGCTTGGGATCGGGAGGTCGCGCGTCTTTCCTGGTTGCTCCCGGATCACGCCTGCCGGACCGCGGCCATCAGTTGCTCAACCTTTGCGAAATCCTTGATTCCAGGAGCCGACTCCGCGCCGGAGGCGATGTCGATTGCGGCGGGCCGGACGGTCTGCAAGGCCTCCTCGGCGTTCTCCGGCGTGATGCCACCGGCAAGGATGACCGGGAGCTTGGGATGCTCTTTCACGAAGTCTCCCGCCGCGTCCCAGTCGATCGTTTCTCCTGTGCCCCCATAGACACCGGGTGCGTGGGCGTCGAGCAGCACTCCTTCGGCGCCGAACTCCTGCACGTTGGGCAGCGAGCCATTCTCATCCACCGCGAGGGCGCGGATGACGGGAATGCCGTGGCGCTGGATCAGGGGGATGTCGGACTCGGGTTCGTCGCCGTGGAGTTGAACCACATCGATCAGTCCCTCCTTGAAGAGCGAAACCGGGAGGCCGGTGCCGGCATTGACGAACACGCCGACCCGCAGGATGGACCCGGCGAGGTCACGCAGGAATCCGCCGAGGGCGGGATCGAGATAGCGCTTCGACCTGGGCCAGAAGTTGGCACCGAGGGCGTGAACACCCAGCTCCGCGAGTCGATGGGCGTCGCCTGGGGTCGTGACGCCGCAGATCTTCAGGGAGGGCGTTGATGGGTCGAGAAAGGGCAGGGGAGTGGGCACGCGCGAGGGTCGACCTTGGCACTTCAAATCGCAACGGAAGAAAACGGGAGTGGCCACCGCGATGGTCGAGCCGCACCGGACCCGTCAGGGGAAAATCGTCGGGTGACGGGGGCCCTGGAGGCGAAAGACCTTCAGATCAGGCCCTTGCGCAGCGCCTTGGAGACCGCCTCGGTCTGGGTGCAGACATGGAGTTTTCGGTAAACGCTGCGCAGGTGCATGTCCACGGTGTGAAGGGAGATGTCGAGCTGGTCGGCGATCTCCTTCTTGATGTGGCCCTTCACCAGGGCCCGGAGGACTTCCTCCTCGCGGTTGGTCAGCGGCTCGGTCTCCTCGACGGGGCCGAGCTTTGAGAATCCCTCGAGGATCATGCTGGCGATGGGCCCGGAGAGGGTGGCCGAGCCATTCATCACCCCGCGGATGCCGTTGACGATGTCGTCGGGATCGGCGGTCTTGAGGAGGTAGCCGGAGGCCCCGTTGCAGATGGCGCGATAAACGCGCTCGCGGTCGTCGAAAGAGGTGAGGATGACGATCTTCTGCTCGGGTGCGCGGGCCCGGACCTCGAGCAGTACCTGGAGGCCGTCCTTTCCGGGCAGTCCGAGATCGAAGAGCATCAGGTCGGGGAGCTTGGAGCCAAACTCGATTTCGGCATTCAACTCATCCGGATGCGTGAACACCTTCTCGCAGGCCATGTCGTCCTCGCTGTCGATGAGGCGGCAGATCTGCTTGGCGAATTTCGAGTGGTCCTCGAGAATCCAGATCCTGATCGTTTTGGTGTCCTCGCTCATGCCGTGGAATTTGCTGTGGTGAGAATGCTGCGCTTGACCTCGAGGTGCAAGCTTGTGCCCTGACCCTGCTTGGAGTTCACCTCGAGCCGGCCTTCCAGCACCGCTGCCCGGTCGGCCAGCTTGCGGACCGCGGCGGGGGTGCCGCTCTCGTCGACGGGCAGGCCGATCCCGTTGTCCTCGACCTCCATGACGAGGCTGTCGCGCAGGTCGCGGACGTGGATGCGGACCTTGGTGGCTTGGGAATGCTTGAGGACGTTGTGAAGCGCCTCCTTGTAGAAGAGGAAGAGGTGGCGCTTGGCGTCGAGGGTCATCTTCGAGGCGGTGCGGTTCGAGCGGCAGACCAGTTCGTAGTCGATGTCGCGGAGCAGGCGTTGCGCGCAGTCGCGCATCCGCTGGACGAAGTCGCCGATGGTATCCTGCCGCCGTTCGAGGAGCCAGACGATGTCGCGCATGGCGAGGGAGCTTTCGCGGGCGATCACTTCCACCTCGTCGAGGTCCTCGGCCAGTTCGTTGGGGCCCTGGAGCCGCGCGAGGTCCTTTTTCGCGGAGCGCGCGATGAGGGAGATGCTGCCAAGATTGCTGCCGATATCGTCGTGAAGGTCGGAGGCGATGCGTTTGCGCAGGCTGTCGACCTGCTTGCGGGAGACCAGGCGTCGGCGCTCCACAAAGGCGACCGGTATCAACAGGGTCAGCCCGATGGCGACCGACGCGCCCCAGGTGGCGTTGAGTTCGCTTTCGGCGGCCATGCTGTTGCGCAGTGGAACGATCTCGGAGAGTTCATCCTCGATGGCGCGGCGCTCGGTGAGCTGGCGCAGCCAGACGCCGATCGGGAAGACCTGGAGGCCATTGGCATAGCCATCCACGAGGCTTTCGCAGGCCTCGGCGTCGGTACCCGACAGCCGGACCTTGATGTCGGCCTCGGGAGCGAGGTTCCGGCCCTGCGACCAGACCTCGATCTCGGCGATCGGATGGAAGCGATCCCTTCCCGCATTGACGGCGGATTCGGCGTGGATGGTGACGAAGCGGGCGGGGGTTCGAGCGGCGATGAAGCTGATGGGGGTGTAGGTTTCACCGCCCTGATGTCTCCATTCCCGGGCCACTCCGGCTTCTTCCGGATCGTTGGAGAGGCTGACCCGCAGGCCTTGGGGCAGGGCGGAGACCCCCCCGAGTTCCGGGAGTCGCACGGGGAACATGACGATCCGTTCGACCGGGGTTTCCTGGCCAAGATCAATCTGCCATCTGGCCGCCTGCTCGCCTGCTCGCACGTTGAGCAGTTGTCCGCGGGAATTCGTCCACTTGCCGCCCTCCCAGGTGCCGAGCGGGGAACGGCCGTCGATCACGTAGTTGGCATCCCAGTAACCGGGATCGTCCAGCGAACCGTGGGCGGACACCTTCGCTCCGAAGGACACCGGCTCGCCCCCCGAGATGATCACCATTTCGGCCAGGCTCGAAATCGACTGGAATCCCCGGTGGTGCCCGAGCAGCACCCGCAGGCGCACGTAGCGGGCGTCGACATCCCGGGCGACGATGCGCATCGGGTAGCCGTCCTGGTTCTCATGGATCTTCTGCCGGGTCTCGTAAATCACGCGGGCATCCGAGAAGTCCTTATCAAGCGCGGCCTCGATGCGGATACGCATGGGGAAGAGCGTGCGGGACTCACCCAAGACAATTTGTGCGGGAACGAGGAAGATGTCCTCCAGCGGATACACGTCGCCCAAATCAAGGGTCAGGCTCGGCGGCGGCTGGTCACCATCCTGCACGGCGCGCCAGCCAAAGGTCTCCTTGAGGGGCTTCGGGGAGTAGACGGCGAGGCCCCGGACGCGGTTCTCCAGCCAGGTGAGGCGGTCTTCCACCTCAACCAGCGAAGGGTTGATCAGGCGGGCCACCCGGCCAATCGGATGTGAGGATTGAGCTTCCTGGGCGAGTGAGGAAAGGGGTGAAATGCCGACCAACACCAGGGTGAAGGCCGCAATACGCAGGCTGATCGCAGGGCGAAAATTCATCAGTTCAGGGGAAACCGCACTGATTATTTAGCATTTTTTAAATTTCGCTCCAAGTTTTTATTGAACGTTTTTGTAATTTTGAGGTCGGGACCTCACGAGGAAGCGGCTTTGACCAGCAATCCTCGCTCCCGGGCGATGCTCAGCATCCGAGAAAACAGGGCTCCGGCGGCGGTCAGGTAGAGGAGATTGAGGCCTGAAGCGATGATCAGGTGCCCGGGGCCGGAGCCCTCGGCCTTGAGGACATCCCGCATGCCTTCGAAGATGTGGGCCGGGGGCATGGCGTAGCTGATGGTCTGCATCCACGGTGGCAGGACGGAAATGTCGTAGAAGACGCAGGCAAAGGGCTGGATCATGAAGGGCACCGCCCAGGCAAGGGATTCGGCGGCATGACCGAAGCGGAGGATCAGCGAGGTGGAGATGATGCCGATCGACCAACCGAACACGAGAAGGTTGGCGTAGAAGGGGATCAGCAGCCACTCGAAGGCCAGAAGGTTGAAGCGGTAGGAGACGAAGGCGATGACGGCCATGACCACGGCCGTCACCAGCACCCGCAGCAGGCCCACGGTGAAGCTGGCCGCGAGGTATTCGGTCATCCGGATGGGAGCTGCGAAGATGTTGAGCAGGTTGCGAGTCCAGACGTCCTCGAGGAACGAAATGGCGACGCCCTGCTGCGAGCGGAAGAGGGCGTCCCAGAGAATGATGGCCCCGATCAGGAAGGTGATGAAGCGGGCGAAGCCGGCATCGGCCCCTCCGGCATTCTGTTGGAGGAAAACGGTGACGAAGCCCCAGACCAGCAGTTGGACGATGGGCCAGAAGAAAAGCTCGAGGGCCCGCACCGGGTTGCGGGTGAAGAGCAGGATCTGGCGACGCACCAAGGCGAGGATGATCGCGGGACGCAGCATCCCCGGGAGTCCGACCGAATCGCAACTGCTTGGCAAGCGCGCTTAATCGCTGGTGCCGCCAGAGGCGTGATACAGGCGCTCGAGCCGGGAGGCCTCCCGGTAGCGGTCGGAGGCCCGGGGGATGAGTTCGTCGATCGCGTTCCGTTGATCGCCCAGTTGGCTGGCCGCAACATCGAGTTCCCGGATCAGCGACTCGATCCGGTGGTCGAGAAGTTCAAGCACCGAACGGCGTTCGTCGGCGATCGCCGGGTCTTCGTTCGCCACCGGGGATTCCAGTGTGGAACGTTCGGTCCGGCGTTCGGCAAGATGCGCGCGCAGGGCCTCGACCTTCTCGGCCTTGTCCCGAAAGGATGCGATCTCCGTCTCGGCGGTGGTATCGATGCCGGCCGCGGCGGCGCGGGTCGTTCGTGATGAGAGATTGAGGTGGGCGCGGTACCAGCGCCGCTGCTGCCGGAGCAGACCGGTTCGGCGCCCGGCTTCTTCCGGGTCGGGTCCGCTCAAGGCCTGTGCGATTTCCGTGCGACGGATGGCGATGGGTGGCGGGTTGTTGTGGAAGGTGTCGACGTGCGCGCCGTCGGCGATCCGGTGAACATGGATCCGGCCCTGGTAGTCACCGATGAAGACTTTTGTTCCTGCGGGATCGATGGCGAGTCCGGTGGCGAGATCGGGCAGATCGCTGATGATCTGGAGCGGCGAGAAGTCGGCCTTCCAGATCTTTGCGGAACGCTCGCGGCCGGCGGTGGCGAAGCGCCCGTCGGGGGCCCAGGTGAAAGCCAGCACCCCGCCCTTGTGCGCGTCCAGTTTCCGGACTTCGCGGCCGCCGTTCATCTCCCAGAAGCGCACGCTGCCATCCTCGGATGCCGTGGCGAGCAGGTTCGAGTCCGAGCGGAAGCTCGCGGAGCTGATGGCCGCCTGGTGCCCCCTGAGCGTGTGGAACTCGGCGCCGGTGAGGGCTTCCCAGACCCACACGCCGCCATTGCGATCGCCGCTCGCCAGCAGGATGCCGTCGGGCGAGTAGTCGAGCGAGGTGATCCAGTCGGTGTGCTTGCGGATCGCGGCCGTCTGCGAGCCATCCGCCGTGTCCCAGAGCTTCACCAATCGGGATGGCGAACCCGTGGCCACCGCTGCCAGATCGGGCCGTAGGTCGGCGGACAGGACGGAGTCGAACTCGCGGCCGGCGGTGAGCACCCGCTCCCCGCTGATAAGGTCGAAGCTCACGGTAAGACCGGATTTTCCGGGGTGGCCACCGCCGACGATGAGGTAGCGGCCGTCGGGAGTGATGGCCAGCGATACCGGGTCGCCCTCGGGGAAGGGGAGGACGCCGACGAGTTCGTGGCTGCGGGTGTCGTGGAGCAGCACCTGACGCTGCGAGGTGACGGCCAGCAGCGGTGCGCGCGGCGAGGCGACCATCGCCCGGATGGGCGAGGGGCGCGCGGCCACGACCGCCGGTTCAAGCAGCAGATCCCGGGGCATCGGCGGAGGACCGGAGTGGGCGTCCGCCGTGGCTTCGCGGAGGCTGGTGTCGAACTTCGGCTTGGAGGCCTGGCGCGCCTTGGAGCCGGGGTTTTGCAGGAGCCCTCCTTCGATCCAGGCCCGGAGGGTGGCGGCGTGGTCCTTGGAGATCGCGTCGCCCTCCGGCGGCATGATCGGTTCGGCGGTCCGCAGGACGACCGCCAGGAGGGTGGAGGAGGTGTCGCCGGGTTCGACAATCCTGCCGCCGGAGCCACCCTTCATGGTCCCCTGGTAGGTGGAAAGGTCGAGGCCACCCTTGGCCTTGTCGGGGTTGTGGCAGTTCAGGCAGGACTGCTCGAAAATGGGAAGGACATGCTCGTCATAGGTCACCTTGCCCGCTCCATGAGCGGGGAGGGCGAGCGCGATGAGGGGCAGAAGGCGGTGCAAGTCGGCGGAAGGTGGTTCTCCTGACTACGCGGCGGCGGGGTCGCACTTGTCGCGGGAAAAGAAGCGACCCGCACCGTCGCCGGTGCGGGTCTATGGCATCGAACCACGAACAAATTCTTCTTCAACCCACCGGGACCCTGAGTCCGAGGGTGGCGGTGATCGAGCCGATCAGCAGGGGCACCAGCGAGGCCGGATCGGTATTGAGAATGCTGGCGAACTGGAAGTAGGCCTTGTGCCCCTCGGTCGGGAACAGCACCAGAGGAACGGTGATGACCGCCGTGGTCAGGAGGACCGGGAGCATGGCGGCAATGATCAGGAAGGCCTGCCGGCGACTGTAGCGACCGGCAATGATCGCCTTGAAGCCGTCGACATAGCACGACTTCAGAAAGCCCGGGATCTGTCGGAGGAACACCATGGCATGCTCGGCGGCGACCTTGAAGTGGAGTTGCTTCGGCGCGACCGAAGCACACGACACATGGGATTGGGACAGCATGCGCTTGGGATACACGGGATCGCGTAGGTGCTCAATAAAAATTTCAAAAATATTGAACATCCGCGACCCTGGATTGTCAGTGTTGAGGTGGAATTGGAAAAATTCCCTGGGTTTCCAGGGTCTTGGGGCTGACGGGGGTAAGCCCGGATCATCCGGCTAGGGCGAATGGCGCTTCCTTGAGCGGTTCTCTCGATGGTCCCGAAGGGGCCACACATGGATAGCCGGGCGCTTCAGCGCCCGGAACCGGGGAGAGATGTTCCCCCGTCGGAAACCGACGGAACAGCAGGAGCGCGCCCTGCAGAAACTGCATCGTCGGTTTTCGACGAGGGAGTTCGCTCGGCGACCACCGGGGACTCGAAGTCCCCGGCTACGGATGTTTCGTCCCTTCGGGACGCCCGACCCCATGGCTTAAGGAAGTGCCATTCGGGAAGGGGCGGGCATTCCGCCCGGCTCAGTGGTTGAAGAGAAATTCCTTGGAGTTGAGCAGCGCCCAGAAGATGTCGTCGAGGATCTCGCGGGTTCTGGCGGGACTGCCCTTCGCCTCGTTGAGGTGCTCGGCCAGGGCTTCGGATTCCCTGGCCGTCGGATCCCGGCCGAGTGCGCGCAGGTAGAGATGCCGCACGATCTCCATCGGCTCCTGGCCGGCGTCGAGGCGGGTGCGCACGACCGGGCTCTGCTTGATGCGGCGGTGCGTGGCGTCGCCATTCAGGAGATGGAGTGCCTGGGACAGGTTCGGCTCCATCCTGACCTCGCAGGAGCAGACCGTGGCCCGCTTCGCGCGGCCGAAAGTGGTGAGGAAGTAGGTCGAGGTGTTGCCGTCGGCGATCTCGACGGCGGACGAGCCGAGGGGCAGGCCCTTGAACTTGTTCGGGGTCGCGGTGACGTGTGAGATCGTATCGAGCAGCACCTCCGCCCGCATGCGCCGGATCAGCGACCGCGAGAAGTTCCGTTCGTCCCCGGCATTGGTCGCATTGGTCCGGCTGGAGAGCTGGTAGGTGCGGGAGTTGCAGATCTCCCGAACGATACTGCGGATGTCGTAGTTGGAGGCGGTGAAGTTCCGCGCCAGCGCGTCGAGGAGTGCGGGGTTGGATGGCGGGTTGGAGATGCGGACGTCGTCGACCGGATCGGTGATGCCGACGCCGAAGAAGTGCGCCCAGACGATGTTTACGACGTTCCGGGCGAACCAGGGGTTGTCGGGCGAGGCGAGCCAGTCGGCGACGGCCTTGCGCCGGGTTTCGCGGCCGAGTTCGGCGGGTGCGGTCGATCCGAGGAAGCGGGGTGCGACGTTTTCCCCGCTGACCGGGTGCCGGATCTCGCCTCCGCCCTCGAAGACCACGCGCTCCCGCGGGTCTTCGGCGCGCTTCCGCTTCACCCGGGCGAAGAACGAGGCGAAACCGTAGTAGTCGTCCATCGTCCACCGGTCGAAGGGGTGGTTGTGGCACTGGGCGCACTGGATGCGGGTGCCCATGAAGACCTGGGCGACGTTCTCGGTGAGCTTGAGCACGTCCTGCTCGATCTGGAAGAAATTGGTCGGCGGGTTGTCGAAGGTGCCGCCTTCCGAGGCGAGGAGCTCGCGGGCGATCTCGTTGAACGGGGTGTTGGAGGCGATGCGCTCGCGCAGCCAGCCGTGGTAGCCGAGGGCGGCCTTGTAGGACACCTGGTTCGGGCCGTTGTTGATGGTGCGGATCTGTAGCAGCTCGGCCCACTTCATGACCCACATCTCGGCGAACTCCGGGCGGGCGATGAGCGCCTCGACGAGTTCGGCGCGCTTGTCGGCCGACTTGTTGGAAAGGAAGGCCGCCCTTTCCTCGACGCTTGGCACGCGCCCGATGATGTCGATGTAGACCCGCCGGACGAAGGTCTCGTCGGTGGAAAGCTCCGAGGGAATGAGGCGGAGCCGATGCAACTTTTCGTGGACGTGGTGGTCGATCCCGTTGAACTCCGGGAGCGATGGCCGGGTGTACTCGACCTCGCGGGGTATCACGATGGCTTGGGAGCCCTCGGTGAAGGTGTGGAAGCGGGCGAGCAGGAAGGCTTCGCCGCGGTTCTTGGACCGGGCGGTGCCCGTGCGGGGATCGATCTCGACCGCGTGGTCATTCGAGGTGGAGAAGCTGGAAAGAGCCGTGACATCGCGGTCGGTCCCGTCCGAGTAGGTCGCTCGAACGGTCATCGGCATCTCAAGGTCGCCGCCCTTGAGGACGAGTTGGGGTGGCTCGACCTCGATGCCGGTGGGGTGGGGGATCTCACCCTCGTCGTAGCCGGCTCCATCCCGGATCCATTGCAGCAGGGTCTGATATTCCGGACTGTTTTCGTCGAAAAGCTTGCCGCCGGTGTGGGGAACCGCGCCGATCGCCTTGGTCAGCAGCAGGGATTCCTCGGGTAGTCCCAGGTTGACCCGGCGGCCGGCCATTTCGCGGGTGAGCCGGAAGTGGTCACCCTCCGGGTCGTAGCCGTAGAGGGTGAGGTGGAAGCCGTCCTGGCCCCGTGCCGATCCATGGCATGAGCCGGTGTTGCAGGTGGCCGATGTGAGCACCGGCATCACGTCGAGTTGGAAGGAAACCGGGCGGGGTTGAGCGGCGTTCTTCACCACGACCGGCACCGACGTCGTCAGGCCCCGGTATTCCAACTCGAGCGTGGTGGTTCCATCCGCAAGGGGATCCAGCCGGGTGTCGGTGAGCGAGGCGATCGCCGGATCGGCCAGGCGGGCCCGCACCTGGCGTGTCACGTCGTGGGTGGCGGCATCCTTCATGTGGGCGATGACCACGACGCGGTGGAAGTCGGCGGCGGTCTCCAGAGTGACCATCTTGGGGAAAGCTTCGATCGAGGCGATGTCCGGGTCAGGCGGGGCATTCCATCCGGGCAGGGCGGTGTCGGCCCGCGGTGCCAGCGTCACTCCGTTCGGCCACGGGGCGCCCTCGGAGATCCAGGCGCGGATCGCCTCGATCTCTCCGGCGGCGAGCGGGCCTCCCCTGGGCGGCATCAGGTCGTCGTGATCCGCATCGAGAAGAATTCTCCCGAGCAGCAACGAGGATTCCGGATCCCCGATATTGATGCCTGGGCCGGTGTCGCCGCCGGCGAGCATTTGCTCGCGCGTTGTCAGCAGCAACCCGCCCTTGGCTTTTTCCGGGTGATGGCATTCGAGGCAGCGGGTCTCCAGCGGAACCCGGGCTTCCTCGAAGGTGTTGGCGGAAGCCGAAACCGTCCCGGCCAGTCCCAGGGCCACCAAGAGTCTGTTTCGTAACATAATCGTCGGCTACGCTGTCACTGTTCGGCATGTTTCAAGCCCGGGCTTGCCCTGCGTTTCAGTTGCCTGTGAAGGCCAACTCAAGCAGAAATGTTGAAATGAAGCACCTGACCCCATCCAAGACTCCACCTGACCCCAGACGGTACCCACGTCGGCGGTGACGGTGAGGTAGGCGGTCCGGAGGCTGAAAATGTTTAAATGCAGCACCTGACCCGAAACATGACCCGAAACAGACCCGAAACACGCGAGTGGGCCACTGCGCACGAGAAGCTTCGATCCGAAACTTGGCATGCATACCGGTTGGCACGTCCAATGCGGTTGGCTGCAACTATTCTTTCATATCTCTGATAGACCTCCAAAGCGTGAGGCTAGTTCGTTGAAGTCCTTAATCTCTTCTAGGGATCCCAATACGCTACTTGCCTGCTTGCCATCCAACTCCTCAACGGTCGCTCCTTGAAGAATTGCGCACGTTGCCCCCCTTTTCTTAAGCGCCCTCTTGAGCTCTTCACAAGCAGACTCAATAGAGCATGGCCCCAAATCTTCGAACTCATAACACACTCTAACGGGTGCCGAAGCCCCCCGTGCCCAGCGAAGCCACCAAGGATCTAGCCGTTCATAAGAAGAGATGCCGCGAATCTTCCAGAAATTGCCATTTGAATCGAGCATGTTCGCTCCGAGATTAACCCCCATGAGGCCTTTAAACGTCTGCGTCAAATTCTCCACGCTAGAGCAATACGTCACATGACGATCATTAAGCAACAAGACCGGGGCAACCACCTTCCACATGACTGGATTTCTGGCTGACATCAGATCACTCGACTACTTTCCCAGTGCTTACATCAACCGTCGTGGTGGTTCCGTCCTCCTCTATAAAGATGGCGACGTTCTCAGGTGGATCTCCGATTTTTGAGAACGTTGAAGATGCCCGAAGTCCGAGATTGATATTGAGGTTCATAAACCACTTCGGCGTTCCATACCAAAACCGCTCATACCACGCCAAGCTCAGCTGCCTCGACCGCCCATGAACTGCCAAGTGCACGGCTTTGCTTGAGTATGTTCTTCCGCCACGAACCAACTCCGGGATCGGCACAAGGTTCCAAGGTTGATTCTTGAACCACTCTGGGAAAAACCTCCCAATGCCCTGTCGTGGCACCAGTTCATGAGCGTTTTCTAGCGCGGAAAAGGGGTGACGTCGAGAATGGAACCCCATGAACGAAAAGACAGAGAGGGTCCGCAAAAGGACCC
>NZ_JBISBU010000179.1:0-777 GCF_044385805.1 Haloferula sp. A504 | reverse complement strand
GACCCCTTCCACACATCCATGCTAAATTCTCAGGAGCACCCAAATAAGTGCGCAACAACTATTTCGTCGGCTCCCAATGCGCAACTAAGACGCCCTCCTGCCCTCCGTCTTCAATAAACAAAAACGCTGTTGTCACCACCTCGCACTCGAAATTGGAATATTGGTAAGTGCTGCAATAGCTCTTCTTGTAGTAATCTCTTGACAAGAGGTCGTCTCCAAACATGGAGAGCGGATGGCGTTCTGGAGGTGAATACGGTTTAACAGTAACAAAACCACCTTGAGGCAAGTCCATAAATCTCACTCCACTAGGCATCGATCTGGTATACAAGAAGACCCCATCCTGATCCATAAAGGCGGGTAAGAACTTTTCGGTCGAGAGTGAGCAGGTAAACAAGCAAGACCTATTTTTTGTGTTACACACAACAAAACCCGACTCATCGAAGTCTGATTGCGGTTGATTCAGGAATGTTGGTATTGGTGTCGTTAGGGTATGGCTAACTACATGTTCGCCTCTCAGAAATCCAAACAGGATGAACCCTACGGAACAAACTCCGAGCAAGATCCCGCAAGGCAACGTCCGTTTAAATCTGGCATTCATTCTCGATCATCAAAAAACAAAACATCTACTTCAAAAGTGAATTTTGAGATGCGCTCAAACATCCAAACAGCCAGCTCGAACGGGAAGAGGCTGGGCTGAGAGAGCGTGGGCCTGCTATCAATTTTGTCGTACCACTTGAGGGTGATATCCCTGTTTCGGATGCTCGTCACCGCCTGGTA
>NZ_JBISBU010000178.1:0-778 GCF_044385805.1 Haloferula sp. A504 | reverse complement strand
ATAGCCCACGACTTGAACCAGACACGGCACCTCCCTTTCAACCCTCAAACCACCCCGAAGGCGCGTGGCTGGCTCCAGTCGCAGCCATAGGGTCTGGGCAAGAAAGGATGCTGCGGACACGCATTGCTTTTGGAGTTGCAGCCGCCATCACGACCTACGTGCCGTTGTTGGCCCTGCGGAAGTTGGCGATGGACTACCACTTCGAATTCTTTACCCAATACGCCGAGTATTCGCATCCATCGCTCACCGAGCTGGCAATCCCGTTTGCACCGCTCGATTGGTGGGGGATGCTGCCTCCGATTGGCATCGGAATAGCCGTTGGTGCTTCGATGAGGCTTCCGAGATCCTTCGTCATTTGTTGCTGCGTTCTTGGCGCCGCGGTCCTACAGGCAGGGGCATTCTTGGCAGCGTTTCTGCCTTACGCGAAGCTGACTGCGGTTCCGGGGGTTCCGGTATACGTGGAGTATCCGGTTGCCCAATTGGTCGGCAACATCGTGATCGTGAGTCTCTCATTCGGATGGGCATTGATGGCGGTCTTTAAGCTCCGAGCCGAGAAACAAGCAGAAGCCCAACAAGCCGGCGATGGCGACGCCTAAACGCGGCCTTGTTGCGTGAGCGTTTTGGTAGTTCAATCCCTTCAAGCTGGCACGGAGCGCCGCCATGGTTCGGGCGTCGCGCCATGCCTCAAACGTTGCTATGGCTGCTTGTTTGGCAAGGGGCAAAGTGATGTTTTTTCCATAACTCGTGGGGAGTGATAGTTTAACTTCGGGGAAGGGCT
>NZ_JBISBU010000177.1:0-788 GCF_044385805.1 Haloferula sp. A504 | reverse complement strand
AGGGCAAGCAACGGCCAGGACGGTGTCATCACGGTGACCACCGGCACCTCCGCCAGCCCGACCTACACCTTGAGCAACTCCGGAACGGTGCTCGATTTCAGCGTGACCTCGGATGCCAGCGGCGTGATTGTATTCGAATTCAGTAGATCGAACAACAGCCTTGCGGGCTCGATCAACGCCACATGGAATGCCATGAGCATCACCCCGGCACCGGCAACCAACCCTTTGGTGGTGACCTCGGTTGGGAAGTCAGGCAGCACGGCCACCGTCAACTTCAAAGGCACTGATGGAGTGACCTACGTCCTCAACAAGTCCCTGGATCTGGATTTCTCAGTACCGAACCTGGTCGACACCGTCACCCTCAGCGGCACTGACACCGGAACGCTGGAAGACACCAGCGCCACCGAGGACAAGGCCTTTTACCGGGTGGAGTCACAGTAATTCATCGACAGTTCGCGGGGAGCGCAGAGCCTCACATGGACCCTGATCCCGATTCGCACCTTTTTCTCCAAATTTTCGGTCACATTTCGAGGGGCAGGGATCTTATGTAGTGTTCCGAATAACGGATCCCGGCCATGCTGAACGAATGCCTCCTCCCCTCGCATCCCACTTCATCCCAGCCTCATGCAAAACGCCAAACTTCTCATCGCCGTAGTCGCACTCGTAGCCTTTAGTCGAGCCGATGCTGCCACTGTCCTCATCGACTGGTCGACCTCAGCCAGCGTCTCGTCTCCTGCGGGCGACGGAAAGCACTGGAACAGCCTTGGTACTCCAACCGCCGGCGGCAG
>NZ_JBISBU010000176.1:0-800 GCF_044385805.1 Haloferula sp. A504 | reverse complement strand
GTCTACGAGGAGATCGAGTTCCTGTTTGACGCAAACAGCACTGGGACCACTGCCAGCGGCAACGGCCGTGGAATCGGCGTCGTGGTGACCAGTGCTGTGGCGGATGCGGTGGCCCCGACGCTCGCTCCCGCCGATATCGTCGACGATGTGAGCGGCGGCCCCTTCATCTCCACCGGGATCGATTCGATCACCTACACGGTGACCTACAGCGAGTTGATGGACCCGGCGACCATCGACGCGAGCGATTTTGGGCTCGGCGGCACCGCCGCCGGGACCATCGACAGCGTGGTTCACTTCGGTGGTGTCACCACGGTGGTAGTCACCCCGACCGCGGGCACCAGCGGCACGCTTGAGCTTCAGGTGAACGCTGCCGCGGACCTCAGGGACCTGGCGGGCAACCCGCTGGACACGACGACGGCCATTGTGGACTCCCCCGCCGTGACGATCGTCGCCGACGTGACCGACCCGACACTGGTTTCCATCACCGACAATGTCGCCGGCGGACCGGTCCTCGAGGGTCAAACGGTGGTTTACACCGTGACTTTTGACGAGCCGATGAATGCCTCCACGATCGGCACCGACGATTTCGAGAACGGCAGCTCCCCGGCCGGTGTCATCAGCGCTGTGAACGCCACCGGTGATCCGGCGGTCTATGAGGTTCTGGCCAGCTCCGCCTATCCCGGCGGCGTGGGCACGCTGATTCTTCAGATCAAGGCGGGTGCGGTCCTCGAGGATCTGTCGAGCAACCCGCTGGACACGACCTCGGCCCTGACCGGCGGAGTTGCGACCATCACGGTCAA
>NZ_JBISBU010000175.1:0-800 GCF_044385805.1 Haloferula sp. A504 | reverse complement strand
GTCTACGAGGAGATCGAGTTCCTGTTTGACGCAAACAGCACTGGGACCACTGCCAGCGGCAACGGCCGTGGAATCGGCGTCGTGGTGACCAGTGCCGTGGCGGATGCGGTGGCCCCGACGCTCGCTCCCGCCGACATTGTCGATGATGTGGGCGGCCCGTTCATCTCCACCGGGATCGATTCGATCACCTACACGGTGACCTACAGCGAGTTGATGGACCCGGCGACCATCGACGCGAGCGACTTCGGTTTCGGTGCCAGCACGGCCAGCGCGACCATCGACAGCGTGGTCCACTTCGGTGGAGTCACCACGGTGGTGGTCACCCCGACCGCGGGCAGCAGCGGCACGCTTGAGCTTCAGGTGAACGCCAGCGCCGTCCTCACGGACCTGGCGGGCAACCCGCTGGACACGACGACGGCCATTGTGGACTCCCCCGCCGTGACGATCGTCGCCGACGTGACTCCGCCGACGTTGACCTCCATCGTCGACGGTGCCGGGGGCGGACCGGTCCTCGAGGGCCAGACGGTGGTTTACACCGTGACCTTTGACGAGCCGATGAATGCCTCCACGATCGGCACCGACGATTTCGAGAACGGCGGCTCCCCGGCCGGTGTCATCAGCGCCGTGAACGCCACCGGTGATCCGGCGGTCTATGAGGTTCTGGCGAGCTCCGCCTATCCCGGCGGCGTGGGCACGCTGATCCTGCAGATCAAGGCGGGTGCGGTCCTCGAGGATCTGTCGAGCAACCCGCTGGACACGACCTCGGCCCTGACCGGCGGAGTTGCGACCATCACGGTCAA
>NZ_JBISBU010000174.1:0-801 GCF_044385805.1 Haloferula sp. A504 | reverse complement strand
TTATTTCCAGAGGAGTCCAGGGTCCCGTAGCTGAGCGTGGGAGCGTCGACCGTCATGGTCGATGCTACCCAAGTCCCACTGAGCCCAGTCCCGGAGGCATTGCCGTCGAGGGTCGTATCGCTATCGGCAAAGGGTTCGTAGATCAGGGTGGCGGCCTGAAGAGACGCGCCACAGATCAAGGCCATGGCAGTAAAGGCGCGACGAGTCATCATCTTGCTATGTCGAATGTTCATTGGTGTGGTGGTGGTTCGGTTCGGAAGTTGAGATTGATTCAGAGGAGGGAATGGTGCGTCAGGGGACGCTCTGCGCCCGAAGGAAGTCCGCGGGATCGCCGGTCAAGATGACGCGCACCTTGCCGTCGCCGCTGGCATCGGTCGTCAGCACGCTGTCGTTGGTGCCGCCGATGGTGCCCGCATCGCCGGGGGCACCCTGGGTCAGGTTCTCCACCAAGGTGCCGGGCGTGAAGTCCAGCGTGGTGGACGAGTAGAACTCGTAGCCCGTATCCGGCTCCCCGGAAAGGGTCAACTCCCAAAGACCGGCACCCACGGAAGCGAAGGAAGTGATGCGGGGATCGGGGCCGGGGACGACGGCACCGGGGACGACATCCGCGTAGGTCGTTCCGAAACGGATTTCATCGACCGCGTAGGCGCCGTCGCCTTTGGTGGCAAAAGTCACCGTGTCGAAGGCGGTCTGGTCAAGCGTGGCAGTATTGGAGGCGACCACGCTTCCCTGGTTCAGGGCGGCATCAGGGAGGTAGATGTTGATCGTGTCGGTCGCTCCGAAAATCATTTCGCCGACAAC
>NZ_JBISBU010000173.1:0-812 GCF_044385805.1 Haloferula sp. A504 | reverse complement strand
CCCCGGCACCATTGTTGTTGCTGTGATTCCACAGGTAGAAGTCGGTCAGGTTGACGGCGCTCGCAAAATCGAGCGTGATCGTAACCGGATATCCGCCGGTGGGCCCATTGGCGGTGGCGTAGGAAACATTGAAGTCAGCGGCACTTTCGGTATCCAGGTGTGATGTGTGACCTGCATCCTTGAGGTTTCCTATGACGTAGCTTGCATTGAACTCCCCCCCGGTTGTCGCGGCGCTGTCGTGGTAGATGAAGTCAGCCCAGGCGGTGAGGGAGCTGGCAATGAGAGTGAAGGCGACAAGGTGGGGTTTCATGGTTTTTTAGGGGTCCCGCTACGACTGGTCGGACCAAGGTCGCCCACAGGAAGGGGCGGAAGATAATGCGGGAAGTCGGGAAATCTACCACGTTTCTAGCGCCGGCGGCGGAGCAGGAACGAGGCAAGGCCGAGGCCGAGGAGGCTGAGGGCACCGGGCTCGGGGATCGCCTCAAAGCCGAGTTCCCGGATGGCGACGAAACTCGTGCCTCCGCCGATGCGACTCGCAATCACCAGCTCGGCCGAGCGTACGTTGCTGTAGGTCGCACCAAGGTCGAACACCTGAGCGGCGTAAGTCCCGGTTGCGGGAGCGGCCGAGGCGGTGCTGCTGAAGACCGAGCCGATCTGGGATCCTCCTCCGCCGGCCCCATCATAGAAGGTCAGCGTGAAGTCTTCCACGCCGGCACTGGGTGCCCCGGCACCATTGTTGTTGCTGTGATTCCACAGGTAGAAGTCGGTCAGGTTGACGGCGCTCGCAAAATCGAGCGTGATCGTAACCGGAT
>NZ_JBISBU010000172.1:0-820 GCF_044385805.1 Haloferula sp. A504 | reverse complement strand
TGACGGAGCTGCCCTGACGTTCGCTTTCATGGCACTCTAACATGGCCATGAAAGCAACACTCCAACCCTCGATCTACCGCAACCAAAGCGCGAAGCTCAACGCCCTCTTCCAGCGTGCCGGCGATCCTCGAAAGGTCCTCTGCGTCGCCTTCGACTTCGCCAAGACCAAGCACCTTGCCCTGTGCTGCGACGGCAACGGAGAGATCCTGCGAAAGCCCTTTCCCGTCGAAAACAACCGCGCCGGCATCGACTTCGTCGTCGAGGCCATCGAAACCACCGCCGGTCGCCGCAAGATCCCCCAAAGCCAGATCTTCCTCGGCGGCGAGGACGAGCCGCCCTACGTCTCGAACTTCCTCACCGCGCTGCGTGAAAGGGGATACCTCGTCATGCGCGTCAACGCGTTCGAGGCAAAACACAACCGCTCCGACCATCACGCCAGCACCGACGCGATCGACCTCCTCGGCATCGCCCACACCCTCATCTCGCGCCGCGCCCGCGACACCGAGCCCGCCGACGACAGTGTCTACCAGCACCTGCGCGAACTCACCCGCATGCGCCGCACCCTCGTGCGCCAGCAGACCGCCAGCCGCAACCGCATCCACGCCATCGCCGACCAACTCTTCCCCGGCTTCCTCGACGCCGCGCGTTCCGGGATCGGCTCGTTCACCGAGGCGTCCCTCACCCTCATGGAGGAGCGATTCAGCGCGCCTGAAATCGCCCGCCGCCGCCACTCGTCGCTGAGTTCCATGCTCTGTCGCCACGGCATCCGCGACCACGACGAGGCCGCCGCCAAGCTCATCGAGTTCGCCCGCCAGGCCCT
>NZ_JBISBU010000171.1:0-826 GCF_044385805.1 Haloferula sp. A504 | reverse complement strand
GGCGCCTCGTATTACATCGAGGTCAACTCGGGCGACCACGAGGGCCACCGCTTCGACGTGGTCTCGGCTGCGGGCAACACCCTGACGCTGGCCGCCGACGCCGACCTGCATGCGTCGTCGGCGCCGTTCAACACGCTGACAGGCGCTCCGCCGGCGACGCTGGCGGGGGACGTGGTGATGCTGCGCCGGCACACCACGCTGGACGAGCAGTTCCCGCCGGGATCCTTCGGCGCGACGGGCAGCCAGGTGACGGCCGACCAGGTGCGGCTGTTCGCCGGCGGTGGCTGGCAGAGCTACTGGTTGTTCGACGATGGCGGCACGCCGCGGTGGGTGGATGTGACCGATGCGACGCTGGCCGACATGGGCGGGGTGGTGATCGCGCCGGGCCAGGGGGCGTTCTTCTACAACCGCACCGCGGAAACGACGGTGTTGCAGTATGGCGAGGTGCGGAGCAACGACTTCGTGCGTCCGCTGCTGGATGGCGACAACCTGGTGGGCGGGGGCTTTCCGCTCGACCAGTCGGCCACGGGAGCCGGAGGGCGTGCGATGCTGTCGGGCTTCAGCGGGACGCTGGACTTCAAGACGGCGGATTCGTTCTACATCTGGCGCAAGGACAGCGACGGGCCGTCGGCGGTGGGCTACGACAGTCACTTCCGGGTGGACGGCAACCCCTACAACCCGTCGCTGCAGCGCTGGGCGCGGGTGGGGGATCCGGCGCTGAGCGAGCGCGGCGGCGAGGTGTTGTTCCTGAGCGGTCGTGCGGTGTTCGTGCGCTCGCAGGCCGGATTCGACGGCTACACCATGCCCCGGCCTTGGTCGCCGTGAG
>NZ_JBISBU010000170.1:0-829 GCF_044385805.1 Haloferula sp. A504 | reverse complement strand
GCGATGTTCAGTGCCACCTCGAACGCCACCGGTGCGGGATTCGGAGGCACCGGGATCAATGGCCCCGCAGGCGCGGATCCCTTCGACGAGGCCAACGCCATCGTGGACGGGATTTATGCGAATAACAACGGGGCCGGTATCGCCACCATCACCTTCACAGGGTTGGCCGCTTCCACGACCTACAACATCTCGGCGATCGGAGGAAGGGCAAGCAACGGCGAGGACGGCATCATCGAGGTGACCACCGGCTCCACAGGCAGTCCGACCTACACCTTGCTCAACACCGGAACGGTGCTCGACTTCAGCGTGACCTCGGATGCCAGCGGCGAGATTGTATTCGATTTCAGTAGGTCGACCAATACCGGGGGGTTAAACGCGACATTCAACGCGATGAGCATCACGGCGATCCCCGAGCCCTCGGCCGCCCTGCTTGGCGGGCTGGGTACCCTGCTGCTCCTGCGCCGCCGCCGCAGGTGACTGGCCGGCCACACTATCGCCATATTTGGTCCTTCGAGGTCGGGCCACATTTCAAGGTTCCGAGACGCCCATCAGCTGGGTAGCCCACGCTGGAATTCTCTGGAGCTGTGTCATGAACAATCGAATCCCAGTCGCATGTATTGCCTACTTGGCTGCGATTTCGCTGATCGCTGCGGAAACAGTGCTCATCGATTGGTCGACCGCGGCCAGCGTGTCGTCTCCCGCAGGCGACGGGAAGCACTGGAACAGTCTGGGGGCTCCAACCGCCGGCGGCAGCTCCTTTGATCTGGCGACGACGGCGCTCATCGACTCCACCGGGGCCAGCTCCGGAATCAGCGTCGCGATGTTCAGT
>NZ_JBISBU010000016.1:0-98501 GCF_044385805.1 Haloferula sp. A504 | reverse complement strand
ACAACTGAGCCAAACACCGAAACCAACAACCGTTCCAAACCACCTCCAGAACCCCGTGCCTCTTCACAATTTACAGAAAAAATCTCGCGCGGCCGTCGCGCATGGTCACCGTGACCGTGGGTTTCCCGTTGTAGTTGGCATAATAGAAGTGAACCGACCCGGCACCGCCAGGAACGGTGCTCACGTCGACGGTGACAACGGCACCACCGAGGTCGCGCCAACCGACGGCTTGGGTATCGGAGCTCGCGCTGAGGAGTTCCCCAACCTTGAGATCGGGTCCCGGGTCGGTCGAGTCCCAGAGTTTCGTCAGGTTCTGGCCGAAGGCATCGAATGCCGTGTCATCGGTCGTGAGCGTGATGGCGTCCGCGCTCGCGCCAGACGACTTTGAGACGCCGGTGATGTCACTATTGGTGTTTCCGGCAAACTTGTAGAACTCGACAGGTCCGTCGTAGTTCCGGACGAAGGGAGGGGCCGGGTCGTTGGTGCCCGGGAGATTGGCACAAAAGGACCCCGTGCCCGGGTTCGGGCTAACGAGCGAGACATGGTAGTACCTTCCCTCGCCGTTGCAATTGGCATTGCTCTGCGATGAAAGCGTCGCCTGAAAATCCACTTCCAGACTGGCGGCCTGAGTGGTTGTCATGTTCGCGAGTCCGGCCAACAGGGCCGATGCTCCGAGGGCTTGGGTTATTTTCATGGTTTGGTTTTCCTTGTTTTGGGTTGGTTGGCGGTAACTGAGTCTCTCACGAACAAGCGAGAACACTGGCGAAACTCAGTTTACTGTCGCTGTACCTCAAAAAGTTTGATTACGCCAGAACTTTTCGGCACTTTGCACGCGCTTTGCAGGTGTGTCCGCATATCTCTAGAGTTCGTTGGTATACAGCCGGAGTTTATTGTTTTCTGGACACTGAAGGTTCGCTCAATGGCATGTGAGTTCTTCACTTGCTCCAATCACCGTGACTGGTCCCTTCCACGGGATTCCGGCTGGCGAGGTGCCGGAACCATGCAAGCCAGAGCGGGCCGCCGGTGGCCGTCGAAGCCCGGGGGCCTCATCGGCTATTGGTGTCGCCTGAATCGCCATACCTGCCGCCGAAGGCATTGCTCACGCGTGTGAAACGGGGGCGTTGCCGTTCGGACGCCCGTGCAGGTTCGCTTTCTGAATCCTCGACCTTGCGGGACTCCGGTAGTAAGGGGTCGGGTGATGTCCGAGGAGAAGAAGCCCTACGAACCGCCGCCGCCCGACCTCAATCGGCCGCCCGAGCCGCCGCCGCCGGCCGTTCCGGTGGATCCGCCGCCGCCCGAGCCGAAGCAGAAGGCATCGAGTGTCCGCGTGACTGAGGATTCGAGCGAGGAGGACGAGGGGGTGCCGGGTGGCATCCCGCCGGTGAACACACGCATCATCGCGGCGATCATCGATCTCCTCGTGGCCACGGGGATCTACTGGACGGCGGCGATGATCCTGCCGGACGTCCTGGATCGTCTTTCCTGGATTCTGTGGGCGGCCTACCTGGTGACCCGCGATTCGCTGCCTTTCCTCAAGGGCCAGAGCATCGGCAAGATGGCCATGAAGCTGAAGGTCGAGAAGCAGGGCGGAGGTGACATCACCGGTGACTGGCAGGCGGCGATCGTGAGAAACATCGCGCTCCTGATCCCGCTGTTCGGGCTGGTGGAGGCGATCGTCCTCTTCACGCGCGAGGACAAGCCGGAAAAGGGTCTCCGTCTTGGTGACGAGTGGGCGAAGACCAAGGTCGTCGTCGCGGGATCCTCCGGTGAAGCGCCCTCCGGCGAAGAATCCTGAAGCCCGCGGGCTGGCGGAGTCGTCCGCGTCTCCGGGGAGAAGCCCCGCGGCGACCTGTCTTCATGCCGCCCCGGCTCAAGGGGCACCTTGCGCCACTTCGGTGGCGAAGAAGGTGACCTGAATTTTCGGCTCGTCCTTCCCGCCGTCCTTGACGGGCGTTGCGCAGTCTCCTTCGCCGTCCTTCTCGCTGCCGTCGGCACAGTAATCGAGCAGTTTCGCGACGGCGTAGCCCTTCAGCCGGACGGGCTTGCCCGTGGACTTGGTGTCGAACTTGAAGGCGTTGTCCTTCGCCCGGACCAGCGCGTAGAGGTCGCCCTCCTTGTAGTTGCCGTCCGCGACCCACATCTTGCAGCCGCTCTTGCAGGTGCCGATGACAGTGCCCTCGAGGACAATCTGCTTCTTCTCCAGCTGGTCGATCTTCTGCACCAACTGGGCAAGCGTGTAGCCGGAGGCGGCCTCCGTTTTCTGCCCGGGCGCGGCGTGACCGACGTGGGTCAGCGGGAGCAGGAATGCAAGGACGAGGGCCGGCAGGCAGCAACAGGACTTCAATGGGGTCGTCATGATGAAAACGGGTTGAACCGGCGCATTGTCGCGGATCCCGGCGGCGAAGCAATGTCAAAGCCACGCGCTACAGGATCTTCCGCTTCCGGATGCGGAAGTACATCACGATCCCGGTGACCGACAGGATGATCAGCACGCCGCCGAGGATGTCGTAGAGGATCCGCCCCCAGAAACCGCCGAAAAACTCGCCGTTGTGCAGGTCGATCACGAGCCACATCACGGGCACGCTGTGGGCCTCCTCGGGGAACAGGTCGCCGAGACCCTGGGACTCGCGGGTGCGGTCGAGGCGCTCCTGGTACTTGCCGGGGAGAATCTTCGCGGGCACCCGGCCTTCGCGCAGGAAGCGGAAGTCGTGGTGGTGGTTGTAGAGGATTCCCGTCACCCCGATGATCAGGAGCAGCGTGCTGGAGATGAGGCTGACCACCTTGAAGTAGCCGAGGGAAAACATGTGGACCTTGCGCCAGTTTCTCACAACAAACCGAGGGTAGGGAATCCGTCCCGCCTGTCGAGATCCGCGGGTGTCAATGGAACTGGTGGGCGTTTTTCAAAAGGTGAGGAAATCCGCGGAAGAATTTCGAATGCCAGATTCCCGAATGCCGAATGGAGTGCCTGGAGAAGAAGACGATCGACCGACGCATCCCCGCGTCATCGTCGAGCGAGCCTTCGGTTCGCGGTGTGCCAGCAGCTGTCAACGCCCGACAAGGGCCTGCCCGTCACGCCAGGATGTCCTTCACGACGTGCCCATGGACGTCGGTCAGGCGGAAGTGGCGACCCTGGTATTTGTAGGTCAGGCGCTCGTGGTCGATGCCGAGGAGGTGCAGCAGGGTCGCGTGGAAGTCGTGGATGTGCACGCCGCCGTCGACGACGTTGTAGCTGAAATCGTCGGTGACGCCGTGGCTGATGCCCGGCTTCACGCCGCCGCCGGCCATCCACATCGTGAAGCAGCGCGGGTGGTGGTCGCGGCCGAAGTTGGTCGCGGTGAGCTTGCCCTGGCAGTAGTTGGTCCGGCCGAACTCGCCGCCCCAGATGACCAGCGTGTCTTCGAGCAGGCCGCGGGCCTTGAGGTCCTGGACCAGCGCGGCGGAGGGCTGGTCGGTTTCGCGGCACTGGGTCCTGATCGCGCCGGGCAGGTTGTCGTGCTGGTCCCAGCCCGGGTGGTAGAGCTGGATGAAACGGACGTCGCGCTCGGCGAGCCGGCGGGCGAGCAGGCAGTGGGCGGCGAAGGTGCCGGGCTTGCGCGCGTCCTCGCCGTAGAGCTTGAAGGTGCTCTCGGGTTCGTCGGAGAGGTCGGTGACGCCGGGGATGGACTTCTGCATGTTGAAGGCCATCTCGTACTGGGCGATGCGGGTCTCGAGCGCCGGGTCGCCGGTCTGCTCGAGCTGGAATTCGTGGAGCTCGCGCAGGCGGTCGAGGAGCTTGCGGCGGTCCGTGCGGGCGACGCCGCCGGGGCTGTTGAGGTAGAGCACGGCGTTCTTGTCGGGCCGCAGCCGCACGCCGTCGTGTTTTCCCGGAAGGAAACCGCTGCCCCAGAGCCGCGAGACCAGCGGCTGGCCGCCCTTGTTCTTGGTGACCATGACGACGAAGGACGGCAGGTCGTCGTTGAGCGAGCCGAGTCCGTAGTCGAGCCACGAGCCGATGCTCGGGCGTCCGGCAAGCTGCGAGCCGGACTGCATGAAGGTGACGCCGGGGCCGTGGTTGATGGCCTCGGTGTACATCGATTTCACGAAGCAGAGCTCGTCGGCGACCTTCGCGGTGTAGGGCAGAAGGTCGCTGACCCACGCCCCGCTCTCGCCGTGCTGCTTGAACTCGAAGGGCGAGCCGACCAGCGGCAGGCTGGCCTGGTTTCCCGACATGCCGGTGAGGCGCTGACCCTTGCGGACGGAGTCGGGAAGCTGTTCGCCATGCTGCTTGATGAGCTGCGGCTTGTGGTCGAAGAGGTCGATCTGCGACGGCCCACCCGACTGGAAGAGGAAGATCACGCGTTTCGCCTTGGGTGCGTGGTGGGCGAGGGAGACCAGCGGGTCGGCCTTCGGTTCGGCGGCTCTCGTCAGGTCGGCGAGCGCGATGCTTCCCAGCCCCATCCCGAAGGTGGAGAGGAACTGCCGGCGGTCGACGCCGAGGGGTGAGTCAAATCCGGTGCAGCGGTTCATCGGCGGGAAACGGCTTCGTCGAAGTTCATGATGGCATTGATCAGGACCGCGGTGGCGGCCTGACGCGGAGCGGGCAAATCCTTGGCCTGGGGCGCGGCACCCGTCTTGAGCAGCTCTTCGGCCTTGGCCGGCTCGGCCTCGAAGATGGCGAGTTGCTCGTCGTAGAGGGCGCGCAGGATCTCCGTTTCCCTCGGGACGGGCTCGCGGGTGGTGAGGGCGCGGAAGGCCTCGGTGATGACGGCGTCGGGCGCTTCGGGATGTTTGGCGATGAGTTTGGCGGCCATCACCCGGGCGGCCTCGACGAACTGCGGGCCGTTGAGCAGCACGAAGGCCTGCAGCGGCGAGTCGGTGACCTCGCGGTGGACGCGGCAGACTTCGCGCTTGGAAGCGTTGAGGGTCATCATCACCGGCGACGGCGCGGTCTGCCGCCAGTGGGTGTAAACGCTGCGTCGGTAGAGGCCCTCACCGCCGCTGGGCTTGGCGGGCTTGAAGGACATGGCCGAGTCATAGGGTCGGACCGGCGGGCCACCGAACTTCTCGACCAGCAGGCCGCTGGCGGCGAGCGCCTGGTCGCGGATCATCTCGGCCGCGAGCCGGTGCGTCGAACCGCGGGCGAGGTAGATGTTTTCCGGATCGATCTCGCGGCTGCGGGCGTCGGTCACCGTGCCCTGGCGGTAGGTCGAGGAGAGCACGATGCGGCGGATCAGGTGATGAAGGTCCCAGTCGTGGGCGACGAAGTCGCGCGCCAGCCAGTCGAGCAGTTCCGGATGGCTCGGCGGACGGCCCTGGCTGCCGAAGTCCTCCGGGGTGCGGACGATCCCCTTGCCGAAGAACATCTGCCAGTAGCGGTTGACCGTGACGCGGGCGGTGAGCGGATGATCGGGCGCGGTCAGCCAGCGGGCGAGCCCGAGGCGGTTGCGCGGCTGGTCCTCGGGAAACGGCGGCAGGGCCTCGGGCGTGGCGGCGGTCACCTTCTCGCCGCGCGAGTCGTAGGCGCCGCGCTCGAGCAGGTGGCAGTCACGCGGCTCGTCCATTTCCTGCATCACCATGATTTCGGGGATGCCGTCCTGGATCTTGCCACGCGCCTCGCGGGCCTTCTCGAGGTGGTCGAGGGCCTCGACGTGGGGCGGGTGGAGGCTGAGAAAATACTCGAAGGCCTGTTCGCGGGACGCCTTGGCCAGGGCTTCCGGCACCGGTGTGCCGGCGGGCAGCTGGCCGACTTCGAGCGCGGTCAGCTCGCGGTCGAAGACGTGGAGTTCGTCGACCAGTCCGTCGCGGAAGCCGGTGTCGCGGAAGCGCTCGCCGAGCGCGAGGTTCGGTTCGCCGCCGCCGGTGATCTGGCGGGTGAGCTTGTCGCGGACGACCTCGGTGGCCAGCGGCTTGCCGTCGAGGTGGAGCTTCAGGCCGGACGCCCTACTGGACCCGTCGTAGGTCAGGGTGACGTGATGCCACTCGCCCACCGGCAGCGGGTCCCGGCTGCGCACGCGGATCGAGTTGCCCGGATCGAAGTGGACCAGGGCGGCGCTGAGTTTGCCGTCCTCCAGCAGCAGCTCGTAGCCGCGGCTGGCGGCATCGGTCCAGGCCTTGGAGCGGCGGAAGATCACCGCGCGCTCGAGCGGCCCGGGGGTCTGCACCCAGAGGCCGATGCTGAAGGGCTGGTGGCGGGTGAAGTTGCCGACGTCCTTGAGCTTCACCGCATCGTCGCCGGAGAGCCGCAGGCCCTTGCCGCGCACGCCCTCGATCGGCACGTTGCCGCCTCCGGAGCTGGCGGGCTTGTCGGCGCGGACGAGGTCGGGAAATTGGCTGCCCTTCGGTTCATCGAAGGAGATGTGCGACAGCAGGCCGTTCCATTCGAAGCTGCCGGGGTTTTCCAGCCAGGCCTCGAAGGCGGGCTTGGCCTGCTCGCGGGCCGCGGCGACGGCGGCACCGGCCCGGGCGATCGCCTCGTCCGCGGCGGCGAGTTGTTTCTCCTGATCCGGGGTCGAGAGGTCGAGGGTCGGCGTCGGCACCGAGGGCGTGAAGAAGGAATAGAGCCCGGCTTCATCGATGTTGGCGAAGAACGAACTCATCTCGAAGTATTCCTTCGCGCTGATCGGGTCGTACTTGTGGTCGTGGCAGCGCGAGCATTCGAGCGTGAGGCCGAGAAAGGCCGTGCCGAAGGTGTGGAGGCGGTCGGAGACATACTCGACGCGGAATTCCTCCGGCACGCTGCCGCCCTCGACCTTCTGCGGGTGGAGGCGGTTGAAGGTGGTCGCGAGGATTTGCTCGCGCGTGGCGTCCGGCAATAGGTCGCCGGCGAGCTGCCAGGTGATGAAGTCGTCGTAGGGCAGGTTGTCGCGGAAAGACTCGAGCACCCAGTCGCGCCACGGCCAGACGTGGCGGTCCTTGTCCTGCTGGTAGCCGTAGGAATCCGAGTAGCGGGCGACGTCGAGCCACTCGCTGGTCATGCGCTCGGCGTAGGCCTCGCTGCCGAGCAGGCGCTCGACGACCTTCTCGTGGGCGTCGGGCGACTCATCGGCGAGGAACGCGTCGATTTCATCGAGCGTCGGCGGCAGGCCGGTGAGGTCGAAGGTCACGCGCCGCAGCCAGCTGGTGCGCGGGGCGTCGGGCCGGGGCTCGAGGCCGTTCTCGACGGCGGCGCGGTGGATGAAATGGTCGACCGGCGTCCGCGCCCGGTCGTTGCCTTCCGGCACCTCGACCTCCGCCGGCAGCGGTTTGAAGGCCCAGTGGGTGTCGTAGGGTGCGCCCTCCATGATCCAGCGGTCGAGCAGCTTCTTTTCGTCGTCGCTGAGAGACAGGTTCGAGTCCGGCGGCGGCATGAGCTCGTCCTCGTGCTCCGAGTGGATGAGCAGGTGCAGTTCGCTGGCTTCGAGGTCGCCGGGCACGATGCCGAAATAGCCGCCGAGGTCGGCGAGCGCGTTCTCGCGGGTATCGACACGGAAGTCCGACTTCTGGTTCTTCGCATCAGGCCCGTGGCACTTGAAGCAGCGGTCCGAGAGGATGGGCCGGATGTCGCGGTTGAAGTCGATGGGCGGTTCATCGGCAGACAGCAGCCCCCCGGTCGCAAGGGCTAGAAGCGCGATCGGGAAGGCGGTGCTCGGGGCTGGAACTCTCGAAATGATTTCCCGTGAACGTGACCCGCCTGCCGATCATTTCAACCACAAGGGCACCGCGATCGGTGGAACTCACCGTCGCGGGCACTCTCGGGCGACTCAGCGGCTGTCCGGAACCGTGGCCGTGGCTTCCAGCCGCGTTGCCACGACACCCGCGAAATGGGCGACGGGCCTGGAAGGCCCGGCCACATGCGCTTGCCCGCCATTCTCAGCTGGAACCCCTCGCCATTCGGCACTGGCAACCGCGGCCCGTCGTGGTGAAGCTTCCGCCATGAGAAACCAACTCGGCTGGATGCTCGCCGGATCCCTCTGGGCCGCCCCTTTCGCCATCGCCCAGCACGATCTCCAGAGGGACGCGGTCCGGCACATCGCGCGCGGGGAGTTCGATCAGGCCGCCGCCAGGCTGGCCTCCGGGAAGAAACCCGACTCCGGGCCCGCCGAGACCTTGTTCGTGGAAATGCTGGGCCTCCTCGCCCGGGACGAGATCGAGGGGGCCACCGCCAAGGCACGCGAAGCCCTCGCCCAGGGACTCCCGCCGGGCCGCCTCGCCGCGGGACCCCGCGAACTCCTGCGCAAGCTCCCGCCGCTCGCCGAAGCCGAGGCCATCGATCTCGTTCACGGGCCGATGCTCGGGAGCCTGACGACCGACAGCGTCTCCGTCTGGGTCCGCACCCGCGAGGCCGCCGAGGTCGGCGTCGCCGCCGGGCCGATCCTGGCGACCGCGAAGACCGGACCGGAGACCGATTTCACCGCCGTCCTCGAACTCGAGGGCCTGGAGCCCAACACCGCCTACGATGGGCAGGTGTCGATCAACGGCGAACCCGTCGAAGGTGCCGTCGTGACCTTCAGGACGCCCCCGACCGCCAGCGCACCGAAGCCCTTCACGGTGGCCTTCGGCGGCGGCGCCGGATTCATCCCCGAGTGGGAGCGCATGTGGGACACCATCCTCGCCCGCAAGCCGATGGCCTTCCTCACGCTCGGTGACAACGTCTACATCGACGACCCCGAGCATCCTTTGACCCACCACTACTGCTACTCCCGCCGGCAGAGTCGTCCGGAGTGGCGGCGTCTGACCTCGGCGACCGCCGTCTACTCGATCTGGGACGATCATGACTTCGGGATGAACGACTGCATTCCCGGCCCCGAAATCGAGACCCCGGCCTGGAAGCGAGAGGTCTGGAACATCTTCCGCCAGAACTGGGCCAATCCCGGCTACGGAGGCGGCACCGACCAACCCGGATGCTGGTACGACTTCCATCTCGGAGACGTGCATTTCATCATGATCGACGGCCGCTACTACCGCGACCTCAAGGGCGGCTCGATGCTCGGTCCGGTGCAGAAGGCCTGGCTGAAGAAGACGCTCACCGAGTCGAAGGGCACCTTCAAGGTGATCGCCTCCAACGTGCCCTTCACTCCGAACATCAAGAAGGGAAGCCGCGACCCGTGGGACGGCTATCCGGAGGAACGGGCCGAGATCTTCTCGTGGATTCCGGAGCACGATCTCGACGGCGTGTTCCTCATCGCCGCCGACCGTCACCGCACCGACCTGCGGACCATCGACAACCCCGGCTCCTACCCGCTCTACGAGTTCCAGAGTTCCAAGCTGACCAACAAGCACACGCATCCGGTCGTCCAAACCGAGGGCCTGCTGTGGGGCTACAACAAAACCTGCTCCTTCGGTCTCATGCATTTCGACACCACGCTCGACGACCCGCAGGTCCGCTTCGAGCTGGTCGACATCGACGGCAAGGTGCACGAGGACCACACCCTGCGCCTGAGCGAGCTGAAGGCGGACTGAGGGGTAACCGCTCATGGCTCGATCCTTCCGCGTTGAGGTCTCCCGCTTGCCGGCTTGGATCGACTGGCAGCGATTGCTCGGGCCCGGCGGGTGGAAGGTTCACGAAAATGAAGCGGGTCAGCTCTCGGCCGATGCCGATCTGAGCCGAGATGCCGCCGCCGACCTGGCGGCACGACTGCGCGGTGTGGGCCTCGGGGGAAACCTCATCGAGATCCGGATCTCACCTGCCTTGAGTCGGAAGGAGCTGCGGAAAGCCCACACCGAGGAGGCACGTCGCTACCGGAAGGGAAGCCCGGGCTTCCTCAGGAGTGGCACGCAGCTCGACCCGGAAGGAAGGATCTCACTCACCCCAGAAGCACTCGCGCTGGAGCTGGGCGAACGGGCCAAGGGGCTGAGGGTGATCGATGCCTTTGCCGGAGCCGGCGGGAATGCCATTGGATTCGCCCGGGCGGGATGTTCCGTCACCGCGATCGAGCTCGACGAGGCCCGGCGGGTCATGGCGCGGCACAACGCCGGGGTCTACGGTGTTGCCGACCGCATTCGGTTCATCGCCGGCGATGCCCGCCGCGTGGTCGCCGAACACGAGGCGGACCTGCTCTTTGTCGATCCGCCCTGGGGCGGGCGCTACAACAAGGAGCGCATGACCCTCGACGACCTGACTCCCTGTGCCGAGGTGATCGAGAGCGCGACCCGGATTCCGAGGATCTGGATCAAGGCTCCGCCTTCCTTCGACCCGGCCACGCTGCCCGGCTGCCGGCCCGAGGCATGGTTCGGGGTGGGAGCCGGGGATGACCGGCGGGTGAAGTTTCTGCTACTGGAGAAGTCGTAGAAGGAAACCTGTGCGCTTGGTCGGTGGAATCGATCGAACCCGCGGTGCGCCACGGCGTCGCGCGGTCGGGTTAGAAAGAATCGGCGATCGCCTCGCCGGCAATCCGGGCGGTCGTCCAGGCGGCCTGGAAGTTGAAGCCGCCGGTGATGCCGTCGATATCGAGGATCTCCCCGGCGAAGTGGAGCCCGCCGACCTTTCGGCTTTCCATGGTCTTGAAATTCACGTCGCCGAGGTGGACGCCGCCGCAGGTGACGAACTCGTCCTTGTTCATGCTCTTGCCGTCGACCCGGAACCGGCAGGCGCCGAGCTGCGCCGCGAGCCGTCGGGCCACCGCCTTGGCCAAGTGCGGCCAGTGCAGCGCATCCGCCTCGCCCGCCGCCGCGGCGCCCACCAGCCGTTTCCACAGGCGACCCGGAATGCCGAATTGGGCATCATTCACGACCTTCCTGCGCGGCGACTCGACCCGCAGCCGGGCGAACTCCTCCAAAATCGCCTCCTCACCGAGTTCGCCGGTCCAGTTGACCTCGACCTCGAAGCGGTAGTCGCGCTGCTGCAACTCGCGCGCACCCCAGGCCGAAATTTTCAGGATCCCCGGGCCGCTGAGTCCCCAGTGGGTGACCAGCACGGGACCGGTCGAGACCAGCTTGGTCCCGGGAATGCGGACGCGCGCGCTCGCCACCGAGAGTCCCTGCAGTTCATCCAGTCGGTCGTCCTGGATCCTGAAGGTGAACAGCGACGGCGCCGCCACCTCGATGCGATGGCCGAAATGCGCCGCCAGATCCGCGCCAAATCGATTGCGGGTCCCGCCAAGGGTCAGCAACAGCTTCCTCGTCGTGATGGATGCGCCTGACGAGGTCTGGACTTCGTAGCTCCCGTGATCACTCCTCGAGACCTCCTTCACCGCCGTCGAGCAACGGACCTCGACTCCCGCGGTGCGGGCGCTTTCCGAGAGACAGTCGATGATGGCCTGCGAGCTGTCGGATTGAGGGAAGACCCTGCCGTCGCTTTCGGTCTTGAGTGGAACCCCGCGCGACTCAAACCACTCCATCGTGTCCGTCGGACTCCAGCGGTGAAACGGCCCGATCAACTGTCGGGATCCGCGAGGGTAGTGGGTGACCAGGACCTTCGGCTCGAAGCATGCATGAGTCACATTGCAGCGACCCCCGCCGGAGATCCGCACCTTGCCCAGCACCTCGCGGCTCTTTTCGAGAATCACGACCCGCGAGCCGGGCCGCGCCTCGGCGAAAGTGATCGCCGCAAAGAAGCCCGCCGCGCCCCCACCCGCGACCACCAGGTCAAAGTCATCGTCGCATCCTGCGGGTTCCATCGCTGCCCGAGCATGACCCCGGACCCGCCCGAGTTCCACCTTCTTCCGGCGGGGCGTGGTCGATGGCAGCCGCCCCAAGTTGAATCCAGATCGCACTCATCCGGTGGATGCTTAGCGCAAATCACTCCGAGGCACGCTCCACGACGTAGTCACCCACCGCTTCACCCAGCGTTTCCGCGACGTTCTGGAGGCGCCCGCTGGTGGACGGAGCAAACATGGCGTCAAAAGGAACGCCATGGACCGCCTCCAACTCGTCGATCCGCTTCCCGGAGCGATCAAGAATCCTGACCTTGTAGTTCACCCGGCTGACCGCATTCCATGCAGGAATCCAAATCCAAGCACCATTCCCAAACCAAGCATCCTTCGAGTCCAGAGTTTCATCAACCTGATTTCCTAACAAAACTCCTCGCTGAGGCCAACGATATTGATTGGATCGACGAAATGTTGCGGGCTTCAGCCCCGTGGTGAAGACTCCGCATCACCTTGAACCCGCTTGCCCCGTTCGCCCGATGGATCGATGCCGCGCTGCGCGAGCAGCTGCTGGAAGGGGATGATGTGCCGACGGCCGACTTTCTGAACCCGGCCGGCGAAGCCGCCCTGGCGGGCCCGGATTCCGTTTCGTGGCGGATCTTCCGCAACCCGCTGGCGCTCTACATCGGCGGCATCACCGCCGTGCTGCTGGAGCTTGCCGAGCCGCGGGTGCGAACCGGGGTGTGGGAGCACACGAGTTTCCGGACCAACCCGCTGCGTCGAATGCGCCGGACCGGCCTGGCGGCGATGGTCACCGTCTATGCCGCCCGCTCGGTGGCGGAGGAAATGATCGCGGGCGTCGGCCGGATGCACGCCCGCATCGCCGGCACCACGCCGGATGGCCGCGCCTACCGCGCCGACGATCCGGAGCTGCTGCGCTGGGTCCACGCGACGGCACTGTTCGGCTTCATGGAGGCCTGCCATCACTACGTCACCCCGCTTTCGCAGGACGAGCGCGATGCCTTCATCGCCGAGGGCGTCCCGGCAGCGAAACTCTACGGAGCCGTTGGCGCCCCGGCTTCCGAAGCCGGGATGCACGAGCTTTTCGCGCAAATGGAGCCCCACCTGGAATCGTCGGAGATCATCGCCGAGTTTCTCGAAATCATGGAGCGCCTGTCGCTCTTCCCGCGCCCCCTGCGGGCGGTGAACCGATGGCTCATCGCCGCGGCCATCGACTTGCTGCCCGGGACGATCCGGGGGCGCCTCGAACTGGAGGCCCGGAAATCTCCACCGAAACCGGTGGCAAGGATGCTGCGCTGGTCGGGCGCGGCGATCGACCGGCTCCACCTCGAGTCCGCCCCGGCGACGCAGGCCTGCCGGCGCCTCGGGCTGCCCGCCGATCATCTGCGAAGGACGCGGTAGACGTCCCGATTCGAAGTTTCAAACCCGGCTTCTACATCGTCGTCGCCGGGATCAAGGGAACGCGGGCCGACGCCCTCGCGCAGATCGCGAAGTTCAAGACCTGGGCTCCGACCGCCTACGTCAAGAAGACCAGGATCTACATGGGTTGCCTGCATTAGGCTGCATGTCCCAAGGGCGGGGGATCCGGCCTGGTGGTTCTCGGTGGAATGACGTGTTGCAGCTGCCGCGGGAGCTGCTATGCCCGTGCAGCCCATGAAGTCTGTCTCCGTCCTGGTCACGATTGTCGCGCTCATCGCCTGGCCCTGCCGGGCCGGCGAGGAGGTCATCGTCGACGACCAGGGGATGGACTGCCACGTCTACACGCCGGCCGATCTCGATCCCGGCAAGACCTACCAGTTGCTCGTCGGCGTGCACGGTGCCGGCGGCAAGGGCAATGGCGCGGCCGGACTCAAGGGATGGGCGGAGCGAGGGGACGTGATCGTGATTGGTCCCTCCTTCGAGACCAAGGGCCAGCGCCCGTATCAGAACGGCGACGGCCCCCATGCCGGGAAGCTGATCAAGTTGTTCAAGCAGCTCGGGGAGAAATACCCGCTGCGCGAAAAGATGTTCCTCCACGGTTTTTCCGGCGGCAGCCAGTTCGTCCATCGTTTTGCGATGCTCCATCCCGAGTACGTGTGCGGTGTTTCGGCCCACTCCGGCGGCTCGTGGGCGACCGACGGCTTCGGCAGCATCAGCACCAGGGCGAAGAAGATTCCCTTCGCCATCTCGTGCGGCGAGAAGGACACCGCGATGTCGTTCCAGGGCGCGAAGTTCAACCGGCTCGATTGGTACAAGCGCTTCCGCGACGAGATCGACCAGAAGGGGTTCTGCCACATCGGTGGCATCTGGCCCGATGTCGGCCACCGCATCTCGCCGGGTGTCTGGGACCTGATGCGGCAGTGTTTTCAACTGGCGACGGGTCTGCCGGGCCAATCCGCCACCGAGACGGTCGCCATCAGCGAGGGCTGGAAGAACCTCGACGAGATTCCGGAACATGAGGCGACCGACGGGGGACCGGCTGCGGCCGTGCCGTATGTCGACCCCGCCAAGCTCGCGCAGGTGACCAAGGCCGCCTTCGCCAAGGCGGACGAGGGGGAGATCCCGGACAGCAAGCTTGTGAGCTTCATGGAGCAGTACCCGCCGGTATTGTGGAAGGATCAGCCGGGCGCCGGAAAACTTCTCGAGCAATGCGGGCGGGCGGCGGCCCGGTGGAAGGAGGCGGCCACCAAGGCCGGCCGCTTCGAAGGCGAGGTCCGCCGCCGGTTCGAGCGCTTCAGCAACGGACTGGATACCGCGTCCAACGAGTGACCGCTTTCAGCAATTCCTCCCGCCGCCAAACTCGTTGAGCCCGCGAGGATCGCGGTGATCAGGCCGAACCGGACGGCCGCTCGGTCTCGGACACGGTCAGGCGCCTTGCATCCAACAGCAAGGCGAGGGCGAGGTGGTCATCGTCCGGGATCACGATCGAGCCCTCCTCGACCGGGTACTTCCGGATCAGGACCTGGCGCTGGGGCATCGGCAGGTCATCCAGGTCCACGACGTGCATCGCCCAGTCCTTGAACGAGCGCCTTGAAATCGACTCGTACCTCAGGAGCCGGAGTTTTCCGTGTCGCTCATCGTGGGCGATCCGCAGGTAGAGGTCGTTGACCTCGTCCGGCGGCCCCTCGAGGACCTGCAGAAAACTTTCCCCCGACAGGATCAGCAGGCCGGTGATGTCGCGCTCTGCGTTCTTGTCGGCGCTGGTCCTGGCCAGCTCGAGCAGGACCTCGTTGGAGAGCAGATCCCAGGAAGTCCGGCTCTTGTAGATGAGCCGACAGGTCTTGCTGGAACCGGGTTGCGAAGAATTCACTGCTGTCTCCCCTGCTTGGACGGTTCCATCCAATCCGCACCCGTGCTTGCGAGTCAATGCATTCCATCGCTGTCGGCCCGGCGGGCGAGTCCCTCACTTGTAGGCCAGCGCCTTGTCGAGGACCTCCTCGAGCGGTCCCTCGAAGGGAGTGTCCTTCACGACATCCGCCAGCTGCCGCGCGCCCGCGGACACGTGCGGGCGGTACCATTCCTCGCCCTGGTGGCGGATGATGTTGCCGAAGGCCCCCATCGCCTGCATCAGGCGCTGCATCGCGCAGTCCTGGAAGACGATGTCGGCCGGACGGTCCTCGGAAACGTCCTCCCACAGGTCCATCAGGCGCTCCCGCTCCTCGGCGGAGTGGTCCATGTAGGGGTCGTGGATCAGCGAGGCGAGGTCGTACTCCTGGCGGCCGCGACGCATGCCCTGGAAGTCGATCCAGTAGACCGAATTCTCGACGAGCATCAGGTTCTGCGACTGGAAGTCGCGGTGGACGAGGTGCTTCGACATCCCGCCGAGCCGTTCCGCCATCTCGCGGAACTCCGACATCCCCCGTAGTTCATCGGCATCGAGGCGGAGCAAGCCCTCGACCATGTGCTCGAAGAAATACTCCTGCTCCCAACGGTACATCGCGGCATCGAAGTTCGGGTTGAACTCGGCGGTGCGCCCGGCGCGGGAGTAGAACAGCTTGTCGAGCTGTTGGAAGGCGGAGCGGTAGTAGGGTTCGCGCGTCTCGAAGGGCTCGTCCTTCAGCGACAGCAGATCGTCGTCTCCGAGGTCCTCGACCAGCATCACGCGCCACTTGCGGTCCTCGTGGAGCACGCCGGCAATGTTGATGCCCGCCTTTTCAAGGAAATGGCAGACCGGGGGGAAGAAATCGTTGTCGGGCCGCTCGTCGGTCCAATGGATGCCGATGAACGGTTCATACTCCTCGGTCTTCACCCGCACGATCGTCCGGCCCGAGGCACCGCGCTTGATCGGTTCGAGCGTGACCGGGGTGGTCGGGTCGTATTCAAGGTACTGCCGGACGGTGGTGAGGATCTGGTCGGCGGCCATCGCGACGGGAAAGAAACGTGCCGCGACGGCGTGGGGCAAGTATTTTGGGAGTGCCTTTGGGAGTGCCGCTCTCCCGAGCGCCATGACGGGGCGGGTCGGCTTTCAAGCCGACCGGATGAGGCCGGCGGCAGGGGTGACTTTCGATTCCCAACTGAACGGGCGGTCCACGCTCCGCGACCGGGAGGTCGCCACGCCCCGGCATGGCGCTCGGAGAGCACCACTCCTACCGGTCCATCGGCAGGTAGCGGTAGGGCACCTCAAGCATCAAGGCCGCCAAGGTCGTGCGGTAGTGCCTGCCGTCGGGGTTGTTGTTGGCGAAGAGCGCCCCGACCGCATTCGGCTTGGAGCCGCCGCCGGGCACCGGCCACGAGCCATCGTCGGACTGGTTCGGCAGGAGGCCGTCGAAGATCTGGGGCTGGTATTTGTCCCATGCCGTGCCGCCCCGGCGGAACATCGCCTGCGACAGGTAGTAGTGGGCATACAGGTCACAGTCCGGGCCGTCCCACTCGAAGCGCATTTCTTTCGCGGCATACTTTTCACCGTGGCGAACCGGTGAGGCCGAGGCCTTGCCCCAGATCTGGAAGGTGAGCATGCCCACCCCGGTGAGGCCGGCCGTCGACCCACCGGCCGGGCGGGTCCCCTGGTAGCCGAAGCCGCCGTCGTCGGACTGGCGCGCCTCCGTGTACTCGAGCCCCTTCTTCACGCACGACCGCAGGTTGCGGAAATCGAGGCCGGTCAGCTTGCAGGCCTTGAGCGCCTGGAGCTGCCAGCCGGTGATCGAGAGGTCGCCACCGCGGGTTCCCTCGGTGTCGTACGCGTAGTCCCATCCGCCCGAGGCATGCTGGCCTTCGATGATGATCTGCCCGGCCTTCGCCACGACCCCGCGGAGCTCGGGGATCTGGATGCCCAGGGCCCGGTGGAAGGTCTCCGCCTCGGCCAGCGCGTAGGTGGCGATGGCCTGCTCGTAGGGCCAGTGGCGGTCGCTGACATGAGGCACCAGCCGTCCGTTGTGCTCCAGCCCGATGTCGGTGAGGAACAGGATCGCCTTCAGGCACGAGTCCCCGAATTCCTCACTGATCGAGGTTTCGCAGTGTCCGAGATAGGCCAACAGCGCGAGGCCGGTCATCGCCGGGCGGTTGCGGCTGCCCCAGCCGCCATCCGCCGCCTGGGTCGATTTCAGGAAACGCAGGGCGCGGACCACGTGCTCGTCGGAATCGCTGGGCACGCCGGCTTCGCGAAGACGGTCGATGCGATCGGCTTGCGAGCAGCGCCCGGCGACCGGTGGCGGCAGCGGGATGAAGCCATCATTTCCCATTCCTTCGTCACCCAGGGCATCTCCCAGGCCGTCACCGTCGAGCCCCGTGCCGAAGCCCGGCGATTCGACATCGCTGGGATCGACCTTCGGCATCGAGAACGGGGATGCGATGTCCGGTTGAATGTGGGGCAGTGCCCGCGCACTGGGCGCCGCCGGATTGCTGATGGTGGTGCGCGTGGTCGGAGGAGGGATATCCGGCGGGGTCTCGGGGCCGGGATCGATCCATTTCACCACCTTCGCGGTGGGTTCGGGTGCCGGCATCAGGAAGAGCGCGAGTGCGAGGGACAAGAGCACGGTGCCGGCGATGCCGGCGATGACGCTGGTCACGCGGGCACCGCGGCGCTGGCGTTCAAGGGCGGCACGGGCCGCGGGGGACAATTGGGCATGGAGGCTCATGGCAAATCATGGGGTTGGAGTGGAGCCGCGGGCGGGATGCCCGGACCGGGATGATTTGCGGAAACTCCGGCGCCGGGGGTTTCCGCATCCCCGACGCCTTCAACGGGGGGAACGTGGCATCATGAGATTGTCTTGGGCTTTTCCCCCTTGCTTGTGCTTCCGCCCCCGGATGCCCATGATGACCGCATGAAAATGCTGGCCGGAGCCTTCACCGCCGCGCTGCTCGCCGGTTGCACGCCGCCGGTGCCGACCCCGCCTGTCGAGAAACCGGTCGCGGAAAAGCCCGTCGCGAAACCCGCGCCCGAACCACGGCCGACGGCTCCTCCGGAGCCGGGCAAGGTGACCTCCATCCGCATCGACCAGATCTTCCCGCTCCGCCTCGAGGAGAAGGTGCTGCTGGTCGACGTGCGACGATCCCTCTTCTATCAGCTCGGCCACGTCGACGGCGCGGTCAATCTCCCGCTCGTCGATTTCGAGAAGGCCTACCCCGCCATCAAGCCGCAGCTCGATGCGGCCGCGGAGGCGGGCAAGGTCATCGTCACCTACTGCCAGAACGAAACCTGCCCGGACTCGCGCACCACCGCCGAAGCGCTCGCGCTCCGGGGTCACGACGTCTCGATCTATTCCGGCGGCCTCGACGAGTGGCGCGCGGTGGGCGTGGATTGACGTCTAGACGTAAGGCAGCGACTCGGCGGTCGCGTCGATCCTGCTGTCGTTGTCGAGCAGCTCCTGGATCGGATCCCAACGGCCGGCGATCAGCGCGTCGCGGGCGGACTCGGGCAGGTCGCAGGGAAAGGAATGACCCGCGGAGGAGCGGACTTCCTTTTTTTCCAGGTCGATGGTGATCTCCACGGCCGGATCCGCCTCGACCGCGGCCCGCAGATCGGCGATCGCTGCCGCCGAAACCGTCACGCAGGGCATGCCCAGGGTGGTCGAGTTGCCGAAGAAGATCTCGGCGAAGGACTCGGCGATCACGGCACGGAAGCCGTACTTGCTGAGGGACTGCGGTGCGTGCTCGCGCGACGACCCGCAGCCGAAATTCACGCCGGCCAGCAGGATCGTCGCCCCGTCGAAGCGCGGGTCATTGAGCGGGTGCTTCGTCTTCTCGCCGGTATCGGGATCGAAGCGGACGTCGTAGAAGGCATACTCACCGAGTCCGTCGAAGGTGACGCATTTCATGAAGCGCGCCGGGATGATGCGGTCGGTGTCGATGTCGCCGCCGGGGACGTGCACGCCGCGGCCGGAAACGGAAGTGATTTTTTCGAGGGCCATGAGGATTCAGGGGTTGGCGAAGGTGACGGTGTAGCCCTTCTTGCGGAGTTGTTCGCCGATGTTGTCCTTGCCGACGTAGTGGGCGGCACCGACGGCGAAAAAGTGGGACTTGCCGGGTTCGGCTTCGAGGCGTGCGGCCATGGTTCCGGCCATTTTGGTATCGCGGTCATCGAGGAGCTGCTTCAGCAGCTTTTCTCCCAGCGCCTTGTGTTCGCCCTTGATCATCTCGAGGAACTGGCGTTCCACCTCGGCTTCGACCCTCTTCGGATCGCCGGACACGTAGGCCTCGACCAGCTTGTCGACGGGATTCTCGCCGTCGGCCCGCGCCTCGCGCTGGAGACGCAGACTTTCCGAAAGCAGAATGATCTGCTCTTCCTCGGTGAGTCCGTCGAAGATGCCGAACTGATCCGCCGCCTTCTCCAGCGCGCCGGTCGTCTTGCCCGCCTTCTTGGCCTCGTTCCACACGATCCCGTCGAGTGGCGTGGCGCCGGAAAGCTGGGCTTCGAGCAGCGGCACGGTCACCGCCGCCGCCCAGGTCTTGAACGACTCGAAGACTTCCGGCACGAGCGCGGGGTTGACCGCCTTCAACTCCCTGGCGAACTGATCGTGCAATTCCTCGCCAATCGACTCGGAGAGCTTCTTGCCGTCGGCACGGATGAAGTGGCGCGCCAGGCCGAGCTGGGTGGCCGGGTCCATCGAGACCTCGGTGTAAACCGCGTCGCTGGCTTCGAGCGCCTTCCGGGCCGCCGGATGGAGCGTGCCGACCGGCCCGTCTCCGAGGTGGATCGTGCCGAAAAGCCACGACGGCTTATCGAGGTCCATGCCCTCGACTTTCCAAAGCAGCGGCTGGACCGGATGTTTCGGCTCCGCCTCCGCGGGTTCGGCGAATGCCGGCAGCGCGATAAACGGCAGCACGGAAAGCGTGGCGATGGTGCGGCGGATCATGGCGTGAATCAGGCGGCGGCGTGGGCAATGTCGAAGACCTCGCGGGCGTCGGCCACGGCACCTTCGACGGCGGCCGCGGCGACCATCACCGGCGACATCAGGATGGTGCGGCCCGTCGGCGAACCCTGGCGGCCCTTGAAGTTGCGATTCGAGGAAGAGGCGCAGATCTGGTCGCCGACGAGCTTGTCGGGATTCATCGCCAGGCACATCGAACATCCGGCACCCCGCCACTCGAAGCCGGCCTCCTCGAAGATCTTGTCGAGTCCCTCCTGCTCGCACTGGATGGCGACGATCTGCGAGCCCGGCACGGCGATCGCCTGCACCCCGTCGGCCACCTTGCGGCCCTTGAGGTATTGCGCCGCTTCGCGGAAATCGGAAAGGCGGCCGTTGGTGCACGAGCCGATGAAGGCGACGTCGATCTTCACGCCCTTGATCGGGGTGCCGGCCGGCAGCTTCATGTAGGCCAGCGCCTCCTCGACCGTCGCCCTTTCCTCCTCGGAGCCGGCGGTGGCGGGATCCGGGATGCTCTCGGAGACCGCGATGCCGTGGTCCGGGGAAATGCCCCAGGTCACCGTCGGCTCGATCTCGGCGGCGTCGATCGTGACGACGTCGTCGTAGTGCGCATCGGCATCCGAGGCGTAGGAAAGCCAGCGTTCCACGGTGGCGTCCCAGTCGCTCATGTCGACGTAGGGACGGCCCTTCAGATACTCGACCGTCTTGTGGTCGGGATTGACGTAGCCGCAGCGGGCCCCGCCCTCGATGGCCATGTTGCAGACGGTCATCCGCTCTTCCATCGTCATCGCGTCGAAGACCTCCCCGGCGTACTCGTAGGCGTAGCCGATGCCGCCCTTGGCGCCGAGTTTGCGGATGATGTGCAGCGTCACGTCCTTGGCGTAGACGCCGGGCCGCAGCTTGCCGTTGACCTCGATCCGGCGGACCTTGAGCGGCATCATCGCCATGGTCTGGGTGGCCAGCACGTCACGCACCTGGGTGGTGCCGATGCCGAAGGCGATCGCGCCGAAGGCGCCGTGGGTCGCGGTGTGCGAATCGCCGCAGGCGATGGTCGTTCCCGGCTGGGTGATGCCCTGCTCGGGGCCGACGACGTGGACGATGCCCTGCTTGCCGGAGGCGAGGTCGAAGTAGGTGATCCCGAAGTCGTCCGCATTTTCGCGCAGCGCCTTCATCATTTCCGCCGCCAGCGGGTCGGCCGGCGCGTCCTGGTTGATGGTCGGGACGATGTGGTCGATCGTCGCGAAGGTGCGTTCGGGGAACTTCACCCCGAGACCGAGGTCGCGGAGCATCCCGAAGGCCTGCGGCGAGGTGACCTCGTGGATGAGGTGGGTTCCGATGAAGAGCTGCGTGCGCCCATCGGCCAAAGTGCCGACGGCGTGGGAGTCCCAGACTTTCTGATAAAGGCTCTTGCCCATGGATTCAGGTGGATTTGGAGGCATCAGGCGGCGGTGGCGGTCCATCGCACGTCTGCCCGCCCGCGCCCGTCAGGTCGAAGGAGGGGGCGAAAAACTGAGTGAGCCGCCGGGGAATGTCAAAGCGGATCCCGGCCGTCCCGTGATGACACGAAAACACCGGCTCCCACCCACGTGGGAGACCGGTGCTCGAAAATCAGACGGGGAGGTGCGACTCCCTACTTGGTGTATTCCACCTCGTAGGCCGCAGGCATCTCCTGGAACGCCGGCAGATCGCGAAGCGGCGGTGCCGTGGGCTCACTGGTGCAATTGCAGGAGACGCTGATCAGGGCGATGGCGGTGGCGCCCAGGGCGCCTAAGAATCGGATCATCATGTGTTTGGAGTGCCGTTGGCTTTCCATGCTGTCGAAAAAACGGGGGGAACTGTCAAGCAGTCCCCCCCGGTTTTGAGTCATTGGGGTCACCGGCAGGGAAGCCGGAACCCCCACCACAGGCTTACTTGGCGGGAGCCACGTAAGTCGGAGCAGCAGGAGCAGGAGCGCTCTCGCAGCAGGAAGTGGCAAGGAAAGTACCGGCAGCAGCGGCGGCGATCATGGCGATTTTGACGATTTTCATAATCAAGGGGTGTTGTCTTGGTTGTTCAACTTCGCCACCAGAACGGTGTCGAATAAGCGCAAGACTAGGGAGTGAAGCCCGGGGCGCAAGGCAATTTGACAGCCCGGAATCCGTCACCCGCCCCACGATTCGATTGCCAGACGGTGTTCCATCCCTAGACTCCCGGCCCGCCTCCACCCCTATCCCATGAGCGAAGCCAAGAACATCGCCATCGTCGGCGCCACCGGTGCAGTGGGCCAGGAAATGCTCCTGTGTCTCGAACAGCGCGATTTCCCCGTGAAGTCCCTCACCCTGCTCGCGTCCGCGCGCTCGGTGGGCAAGCGCTTCACCTTCCGCGGCGAGGAGATCGCCGTGAAGGAACTCACCCACGACTCGTTCGCCGGCATCGACATCGCCCTCTTTTCCGCAGGCGGGGGCATCTCGAAGGAGTTCGCCCCCTCGGCCGCCGCCGCGGGCTGCGTGGTCATCGACAATTCCTCGGCTTTCCGGATGGACGCCGACGTGCCGCTGGTCGTGCCCGAGATCAATCCCGACGCCGCCCGCGAAGCGCCCCGCGGGATCATCGCCAACCCGAACTGCTCGACCATCATCGCCCTGATGGGCCTCGCGCCGCTGCACCGGGCCTTCGGGCTCAAGGCCGTTATCGCCTCGACCTACCAGGCCGTCTCCGGCTCCGGCGCCCAGGGCATCGTCGAGCTCGAGGAGCAGGTCAAGGCGCTGGCCGCCGGCGAGTCCTTCGAGCCGAAGGTCTACCCCTGCCAGATCGCCTTCAACGTGATCCCGCAGGTCGATGTCTTCCTCGACAACGGCTACACCAAGGAAGAACTGAAGATGCTCCACGAGGGTCGCAAGATCATGGGGCTGCCGGACCTCAAGGTCTCCTGCACCTGCGTGCGGGTGCCGGTTTATCGCTCGCACTCGATCTCGATCACCGCGCAGTTCGAGCGGCCGGTCAACCTGGCTGCCGCCCGCGCCGCCTTCGGCGACACGCCGGGCGTCGCCCTGAAGGACGATCCGGAGAAGCGCGAGTTCCCGGTCCCGCTCGACACCACCGGCAAGGACGACTGCCTGGTCGGCCGCATCCGCGAAAACCTCGTCCTCGACAACGCGCTCGACCTGTGGGTCGTCGGCGACCAGGTCCGCAAGGGCGCCGCACTCAATGCCGTGCAGATCGCCGAGCTGCTGTGAGATCCCGGATGGGGGATGGAAGGTGATGGATGGCGACATCGGCCAGCTCCACCCCAGCAACCGCTTCGGGACCATCATCGCGATCTTCGAATAAGGAGGCAGGGCGCCCCCGCCCTGCAATCGAGCGGTTCGCTGCCACCAGCCCGGAGGGCACCCAAGGACAACGCTGGCTCCATCATGAGCCGAATACGAGATTCGATCGGCTGATGACCCCAACTCTTCAGCCTTGACGGAAAAGCGGAAAAACGGGAAAAGACCTCTATGAAGACGACCGTCGATCTGCCTGATCCGTTGTTCCGGCGAGCCAAGGCGACGGCGGCGGAACGGGGAATGTCGCTGAAGAGCTTCATCACCCGCGCCGTCGAGCAAAGCCTCGCGGCTCCGCGCGGTGGCTGGGGCTCCGCGCTGGCGGGCTTGCCTCAAGTGCCCGGCGAAACCTTGGAAACGGTCCGTCGGAGCATCGAGGCCTCGGATGCCGCAGACCTTTCACTTCAAAAAGACAAGTGATTCTCGATACCAACGCCGTTTCCGCGTTGGCGGCCAAGGAGCCCGCGATTCTCGGCCAGCTCGATGAAGCCGAGGAGCTGTCGGTTTCCTTCATCGCAATGGCGGAATTCCAGTTCGGATTGCTGGGCTCGAAGCGCCCCGAAGCAGGTTATGCCATGCTTCAGCAATTGGCCACGATGGTTCCGGTCCTCTATCCGGATGCCGACACCCTCGCCCACTATGCATGGGTCGCCGATCACTTGAAGCGCATGGGACGACCCATCCCGCACAACGACATGTGGACGGCCGCTCTGGCCCGTCAGCACTCGCTCGCCGTCCTTTCCCGCGACCGGCATTTTGATTACGTCGATGGGATCGTGAGACGGGATTGGTGAAACGCCACGCCGGAGCCGGAGCAACCCGGGCAGACACGAGTTCCAGGAGTAGAAGACACTTCCTCCTTGGCGTCCTTGGCGTCTTGGCGGTGAATCCTTCCAGCCGACCATGGAGGACCTCAAAGAATACCTCGAAGCCCGCGCCGCGGAAGTGGATGCCGAACTCGACCGCCTGCTGCCGACCAAGCGCCAGCGGCCGGCGACCCTCCACGAGGCGATGCGCTACAGCCTGTTCGCCGGCGGCAAGCGCCTGCGTCCGGTGCTCTGCCTTGCCGCGGCCGAGGCCTGCGGCGGGGAAACCGAACCCGCCCTGCCGCCGGCCTGCGCGGTCGAGCTGATGCACACCTACTCGCTGGTCCACGACGACCTGCCGTGCATGGACGACGACGACCTGCGCCGCGGCCGTCCGACCTGCCACAAGGTCTATGGCGAGGGCATGGCGGTGTTGACCGGTGACGCGCTTCTCACGGAGGCCTTCCTCGTCCTTTCGGAAACGGCGCCGACCCCGCGCTACCCGGCCGCCGCCTTCGTCGCCGAGCTGGCGGTCACCGGCGGCTCGACCAGGCTGATCGGCGGTCAGGTGCTCGACCTCGAAGGCGAGGGAAAGGACCTGACCAAGGCCCAGCTGGTGAAGATCCACGAGGCCAAGACCGCGGCGCTGCTGACCAGCTCGATCCGGCTCGGGGCGATGACCGCCAATGCGACCCCTGCCAAGCTCGAAGCCCTCACCACCTTCGGCCACTCGCTCGGGCTGGCGTTCCAGGTCATCGACGACATCCTCGACGTCACCCAGAGCACCGAGAAGCTCGGCAAGACCGCCGGCAAGGACGAGGCCGTCGCCAAGGCAACCTACCCGGCGATCCTCGGCCTCGACAAGGCGCGCAAGGAAGCCCATCGCCTGACCGACAAGGCGATGACCGCCCTCAAGCCCTTCGGCAAGCGCGCCGCCCACCTCCGCCAGATCGCGGAGTACCTGCTGGAGCGGGAGTATTGAGGAGTGGCGCTTGGAAAGCGCCATGACGAGGGGTGGCGGCCTCTGGCCGCGGCGAAGTGTCGGCCTGATCATCGCGGCGCGCTTTCCGCGACCGGGAGGTCGCCCCGCCCTGATATGGTGCTTGGAAAGCGCCACTCCTCAGCGCTTGCTCACGAAGCGATACGCCCCGGCGCCCACTTCGAAGACCGCGCACCCTCCCTCGTGGCGCACGGGGCGCAGGCCCTTGGCTTCGCAAACGTCCTCCGCTTTTTCCGACGGAATGAAGACGGTCGCGGTGGTGTTCGGAGGCACTTCGATGTCGAAGGTCGTGGTGGTGCCCTCCCGCTTCCACTCGCTGCGGATCGTCCCGTAGAGCGAGGCACTTGAGCACTTCACCCACTCGAGGTCGCCGACCAGCTGCGGCTTGATCACGAAGCGCTTCATTCCCCACTCCGCCGGGTCCGGCCGGATGCCCCCGACACCCCGCATGAACCAACCGGCGATCCCGGTGTAGCAGGTGTGGATGCGGCTCGGGATGTCGTCGACCTGCCAGTACTCCGGCCAGGTGGTCTCGCCGCGCCTCAGGAAGTAGCCATAGCCGGGGTGTTCGGTGCTCTGGAGACAGTGGAAGAGGAGGTCGGTCCGCCCGGCGTGCTCGACGATGAACTTGAGCAGGATCGGCAGTCCCGAGCTGCCGGTGTCGAGGTAGGGTTTGGTCACGGTGATCTCCTCGACGAAGCGCTCCATGACCTTTTCGCGCAACGGCTCGGGGGTCACCCCGACGTAGAGGGGAAAGGCCAGCGCCAGCTGGCGACCATCGATGTAGACGCCCGTCTCCTCGTTGTAGAACTTGCGGTGGACGCTGCGGCGCAGGTCCCCGAGCTGTTTCTGATAGATCGCCGCCTCCGACTCCCTGCCGAGGATGGCCGCCGACTCCGCCATCACCTGGAGGCAGTAGGCGTAGACGCAGTTGTTGAAGAGCTTCGCCGCCTCGGTGTTGCCGTATTCGCTGCCATGCGGGGTCGCCCAGTCGCCGAGGAAGCGCGACGCGCTCTCGTAGGCGGTGAGCACGCCTTCGTCCGAAACGAAGCCGTGCAGGTAGTCGACCCACTTTTTCATCGGCCCGTAGGCGTGGGCGAGCTGGGCCTGGTCCCCGTAGGCCCGGTGAAACTCCCAGCTCAGGGTCACCGGCGCGCTGCTCCACAAGGTGCCGCCCGCACCCTTGTAAACCTGCGGTGCGATCGTGTTCACGAAGCCGTCCTCGCGCTGCACGTCGAACCAGTCCTGTGCCGCCTTGCGGTAGTAGGCCGCCGATTCGTAGTTCGGGATCGCGCAGCCCCACGAACAGGCCAGCGCAATCTCGCCGTAGCCGTAGCGCTCGCGGTGCGGGCAGTCCATGGTCACGCCGTTGACGGTGTTGGCGATGTAGGTCCTCAGGTCGGCCTCGTAGATGCGGTTGAAAAGATCGCTCGACGACTCGAAGCGGCCGGTGCGGGCGCGGTCGTTGGTGACGATGAAGCAACGGATGTCCTCCGGCTTCGGCTCGTAGCCGAGGCCCTCGACGGTCACCCAGCGGCCCGCCATGTAGTTGAACTTGTGGGAAAAGGTGCCGGTGCCGGTTTCGTCGTGGATGTACACGCTGACCTGGTCGAACTCCTCGATCATCCCCGGCTGGTTGGCGGTGCGGAAGGTCACGCGTTGGCCTTCCTCACCTTCCCGCAGGTCGAACTCGAGCCAGCCGGTGAAGTTCACGCCGAAGTCGAAGGTCGTGCGGTCGTTTTCCGGATCGTGATCCATCGTGACCGGCGCGAGACGCTCGACCTTGCGGTCGGGCTCGACGAGGTGGGCCGACAGCTCGAGGCGTTCCAGCTTCCGGGTCATCGCCTGGCGCATCTGCGGGCGGACCGCCTCCAGCGCATCCATCCGCCATGCCGAGGCGGGAGCCCAGCCGCTGTCGTCGAACTCCGGCAGGTTCCATCCCTCGACCGCGAGGCGCGCATCGAAGACCTCGCCGCCATACTCGCCCAACCCGCCGCCATTCCACTTGCCGCGGTATTTCATGGGGCTGATCGCGCACTTCCACGACTCGTCGCTGTGCATGTCGGTCCCGTCGCTCAGGTGCACCTGGCAGCGGATCACCGAGTCCTGTTCCCAAACGCCCTTGCCGTAGGATCCATCGGCCCGGGCCCAACCCGATCCGGTCCACACGGCGATCACGTTCCCGCCCGGACGGAGGAAGGGCCGGATGTCGTAGGTGACGTAGAAAACCCGCTTGGTCAGGTTGGTCAACGAAGGAGCCAGCACGCGGTCGTCGACCCGCTTTCCGTTCACGTAAAGCTCGTGGTAGCCGATCGAGGCGAGGTGGCAGAAGGCCGCTTCGGGCACCTTCGCAAGGTCGAAGGTCTTGCGATGCCAGAGGTGGTCGATGTCCTGCGCCTCGCGGAAGCGGATCCAGTCGCCCGTCCAGTCGGCGGGATCGAGCAACCCCATGACAAACCGCGCCGGCTCACTCCAGCCGGACGGTTCACCATCCTTGTCCCACACCCGCACCTTCCAGCGGCAGTCCTGGCTCGAAACCAGCGGCCTGCCGGCGTAGGCCACGTGGACCGATTGACCCGACTCCGTCCTCCCCGAATCCCACAGGATCTTGCCCGAGACCCCGTCTTCAACGATCACCTGCGACGCCGTCTGCCGTTGATCCCGCGCCTGCTCGGGATCCTCGATCCGCCAGCTCAAACGTGGCTCGGGCGTGTCGATGCCGAGGGGATCGACGAGATACTCGCAGCGAAGGTCGGTGACCGTGATTGCCTGGGCGATGGACGCGAGCAGAGAGAGCAGTGACGCAAGGGCGATGACTTTCACGACGCGGTGGATACGGGTCAGGGGCGCGCCATCGCGCAGAAAACCCGACGAGCTCTGTCAGCCACGGCGGGGGAAGGAGTGGCTTCTTGCAGGAGCCATACCGGGGCGGGGCGACCTCCCGGTCGCGGATTACGGGCCGCCGCCATGAGGCCAGTGTTTCCCCGCGGCCAGAGGCCGCCACGCCCTGATATGGCGCTTCCAAAGCGCCACTCCCCCTACCGCTGCGCCCGTTCCCAACGCCGTTCCTCCCATCCGGCCGTCTGGTCGAACTTGCCGGGGTCATCGATTTCAAGGTGCAGGGACTCGCCGGAGACCGGGTGGGGAAAACCCAGCGCCACCGCGCAGAGAAACAGGCCCCGCCCCCGCAGGATGAATCCTTCCTTGCCGTAGAGCGGATCTCCGAGAATCGGGTGGCCCCGCTCGGCCATGTGGATCCTGAGCTGGTGGGTCCGGCCGGTTTCGGGGAAAAGATCCACACGGGTCAGCCATTGGTTGTGGAGTGAACGGGTGGGGGCGACGGCACGATAGCGGGAGAGGGCGGCCTTGCCCCCGATATCCGACTCGAGGCGACCCGAGCCTTCCAGTCTGCCGATCACGATCGCCCGGTATCGCTTCCGGACCTGTTTCTCTTCAAAGAGCTTTCCAAGATGAGTTTGCGCCCGGTGGGTCTTCGCGGCAATCAGCAGTCCGCTGGTCTGGCGATCCAGGCGGTGCACCGGACGGGGGGCGACCAGGCGGTCATCTTCCCGGGACTCAGTGAGGTTGAAAGGCAGGGCATTGGCGATGGTCCTGAAGCGATTGCCGGAAACCGGGAATCCAGCCGGTTTGTGGATCACCGCCAGGTGGTCATCCTCGAAGGGAACCTCCAGTTTCAGGCGGAACTCCTTTCCGACCGGTTCCCTGCCGAACAAGAGCTCGATTTTCTGGCCCGGCTTCACCCAGGTGCCGGTGGTCGCGGGGGTGCCGTCCACGCGGAACTCGCCGCGCTTGATGGCCTTCTTGAGTCCCTTCCGTGAGGCGATGGATGGCTCGAAAGGCCCCGCAACGTAGTCGCTCAGGCGGACGTCCGCGACTCCACCGGGAACGATGTGTCTTTGCCTGACTGTCCCGAGTTGATCCGCCATGGTCCCGTAGCTCTCCATCCGAACCTTCGGGCGAACCGTGGTTCTGGCAAGTTCCCAGGCAGGTCTCCGGAAGTCCCGGCCACCTTCTTCACTCCGACGCCTTGTAGGCGAGTCCGGCACCGACCAGATCGCTGAGCGCCATCCCGATCGACTTGAACAGGGTGATCTCGTCGTCGCTCTGGCGCAGCGTCGCGCTGCCGTTGCACATGCCGACGAGGTCGGAAACGATGTCCTCCTTGGTGAAGACGCCCTCGCTGATCGGGACCAGGATTTCGCCAGCCTCCTTCATCGCATTGACGTAGGTGTCGCAGTAGACCTTCGCCTTGGTGATCAGCTCCGTGTCGCACTCGCGCTTGGTGGCGTGGTGGTTGCCGATGAAATCGGTGTGGGTGCCGGGCTTGACCCAGTCGCCGAGCACCAGCGGTTCGTGCGAGCCGGTGGCGGAGACGATGATGTCGGCCTCGCCGCAGGCGGACTGGCGGTCGTCGGCGACGACGAAGTCGATTCCGGGATGCTCTGCCTTGGCGGCCTCGCAGACCGCCGCGGCCTTTTCGGCGTTGCGGCCCCAGACCAGCACCTTCTTCAAGTTCCGGACGCTGGCGTTGGCGCGGATGAGGTAGGGGGCGAGATTGCCGGTGCCGAGCAGCAGCATCGTTTCCGAGTTTTCGCGGGACAGCAGCCGGGTCGCGAGGCCGGAGATGCCGGCGGTTCGCCACAGCGTCACCGTGGTGCCATCGACGAGAGCCAGCGGCTCGCCGTGATCGCGCTTGAAGAGGAGAATCTGGGCGTAGATCGACTTGTGGGGCGCCTCGTTCTCCGGGAAATAGGTGAAGGCCTTGACGCCGATGAACTCCTGACCCCAGGACGGAAGGACCGCAAAGGCATCGTGGTTCGAGTCGTCATCATCGAGCAGGAACACCTGCCGCGGCGGCATCTTGAACTCCCCGGCGTAGGCTTCGCCGAGGGCGTCGATGAGGGCGGGATAGCTGAGGGCGGCGTGGACTTGGTCGGCGGTGATAATCTTCATGCTGGTGATGGGTTGACCTCCGATTTCGTGGGCCACCTTCCGGCGCAGTGCCAGCAAAAAGGCGTGCCGGTCACTCGCGCACGACCACCCGCACGGGTCCGATCAGTCCCGAGGGCTCCGGCTTCCACGCGAAGCGGCCCTTCTTCTCGACGCGGATGTTGGTGCGGGTGAAGCGCTTGTCCTGTGGCAGGGCTTCATCGGCCATCACCCGGTTGTGCCAGGAGTTGACCACCATCACCTCGAGCCGGTTCTTGCCGGGCTTGAGCGCGTCGCCCAGCTCGAGCCGGAACGGCGGGCGCCAGGCGAGGCCGAGGTCGGTGCCGTTGAGCGTCACCCGCGCGATCCCGACGCTCCGGACCTCGCCGAGCTCGATGGCCAGCGGCAGGTCGGCCACCTCGGCCGGTGCCTCGAAACTGGTGCGGTAGGTCGCCTTGCCGGAGTAGTTCCGGATGGCCGGGTCGTCGTCCTCGATCCAGTCGGTGAGCCTGGCGAAATCGACCGCTTCCGCGGGCCCGCCCCGGGCCGGGTCGAAGGTGACCTTCCACGGGCCGGAGAAACGGTAGGCCTCGGACCAGACCGGCCGGTTGGGGTCGGCATCGCGTTGCCGGGCGGTGGCGGGGTCCCGGAAAACCAGGAACAGGCTGTCGTAGGCACCGAGGTCGATCGGCAGCGTGGTTTGGTGGTCATCGATGGTGAAGCTCGAGGCCTCGCGGACCGAGCCATCGGTGGCGTCCCACAGTTCGGGGGTGCGGCCGGTGACCCGGAAGCGGGCCTCGATCTTTCGCGGCCGGCCCGCGAGCTCGGCGATGAAATAGACGTCCGCCCCGTCGATGCGGTAGTGGATCCAGTCGGTGTCCGGCGCGGGTGAACCATCGGCCAAGGTGAGTTCCGCGTCGGGCGGGACGCCATCCGCTTGCAGTTGGGCGGCGGCGGTGACTCCCCAGCCCACACGGCCGCCGTCGACTTCCCGCATCCCCTTGGGTCCGGGATCACCGGCACCCCAGAGTCCGTCGGCGAGCCGCTGGAAGTACCGCCTCTCGTTCTCGCCGCCTTCGAGGCTCACCATCCGGCTTGGCTTGGGACCGAGCACCGTCGCCCCGGCCCGCACCAGTGCATCGACCTTTTCCAAGGCCCCGGGCGACAGTACCCGGTGGTCGGGCAGGGAGAGAAGGCGGTAGCTCATTCCGGAGGGCAGGACCAGCCGCCCGTTTTCCACCGCCAGGCTCGACAGCAGCAGCTCCTCGCTCAGCACGTCGTAGTCGTAGCCGGGCAGCGCGCCCGCGGGGTCGTGGCCCTTGCGGCCGAAGACGTTGGGAATGTGGTCGCCGTAGTAGTGGAGCACATCTGCCACGAACCGGCCCTGCTGGCCGAGGTACTGGCAGCGCCGTAGATAGTCGATGAAGGGGGTCGATTCCTCCCACCAGGTCACCTGCGGATTGAAGTGGGTGCCGGCGAAGTATTCCTGCCCCGGCAGGCCCATCTCCTCCGGCGAGCAGGTGAAGGTGTGGTTGAAGACGAGGTTCAGACCCGCGCAGAACTCGGTGTCGAAGCTCGGTTTCATGTCCGACCACGGCGTGTCGTTCCAGTGCGGGCCGATGGTGGTGAATCCCTCGGCCCCGACCAGCGGCTTGCCGTAGGTGTGCGCGGCGGACGAGGCCTGCTTCACGTAGAAGCGGTTGTCCGGCTTCGGGCGGTGCGGCGAGGGCGACCAGAACTCGCTCATCATCAGCTCGCTGCGGCCGTAGTTTTTCAATCCATCGAGCGGTCCCGCGTGCGGGCCCGAGCATTCCGGGTGGGTGCCCATGCCGTATCCGGCGGAAAGCGTGGCGAGGCGCGCGTAGTGGCCGGCGACCAGGTCGCCGATCGTCTTGCGGAAGTCGGCGAGGAAGGCATTGGACGTTTCGCGGTCCTCCACGATGTAGCCGGCGACCACGGCCAGCCACGGCAGCGGATCGTAGCCGCGCTTGCCGGCAAAGGCCGTATCGAAGCCCGGTGTCCAGTTCATGCCGCCGCCCTCCCAGCTGTCGGTGTGCACGTAGCGCATCGTGGTGCCCGCGAGCGGTCCGATCGCCTTGAACAGGGGGTCGATGTTCCGCTTCCAGTAGGCGTCGAGTGCGGCGGGACTGAGGTAGTCGAGCACGCGCCCGCCCCAGCCCTCGCTGTGGGTCGAGACGTGGGCGCCGGTCGGCTCGTGGCCGATCCGCAGGATCACCCAGCGCTCGGCCGTCGGCACCTGCCATTGCAGCCGGCCTCCGGCGTCCATCCTGTCGCCGAGCTGGACGATGCGGTCCTTGGGAATGTGCCACTCTCCGGGCTCGGCCGCCTTGGTTTCAAGCAGGAAACGGCAGTCCGGGGCCGACATGCCGAGCTCCCGCGTCGAGCTCTTGAGCGGCAGGTTTTCGACCGGGTGGATCTTCACCGGTGTGCCTTCCGGAGAACCCAGGGGAAGCGCGAGCACCGTGATGTCGCGGTAGAAGTCGCGGTGCTTCGGCTTTGGCAGTTGGACGTCGATCGGGCCCGGGCCGAGGACCTCCGTGGAGGACCAGACCAGGTGCTGGCTCGATTCCGCGGCGCTGACCCGGGGCCCGCCGAGGTTCCAGCCGCTCTGGATGTTGAGGCTCAGCTCGAGCCCGAGTCGCTTGGCCTCTTGGCAGGCGTGGATGAAAAGGGCGGTCCACTCCGGGCTGCCGAAGACCGGTCCGGCGGGCACCCGGGCGTTGCCACGCTGGCTGCTGCCATCGGCGTCGAAGATCAGCGCCCCGCTGAAGCCCTTGGCCTTCATCGCCTCGAGATCGCGGCTGATGGCTTCCTCGGTCACGTTGCCATTGAGCCACCACCAGAAGGCGCGGATGCCGGCGCTGTGGGGCGGTGTCCGGAAGCCGTCGGCCAGGTCGTCGGCGTGGGCGACGAGTGAGGAAAGGAGAGCCAGCGCGAGGGCGGGAAGTGGCATGTTCATCTTGGTGGAATCAGTGTCCGCCCCGGCCCCCGACGTAGTTGCCGTAGCCGATGACGATGGTCGACAGGATCAGGATCGCGAGGCCGGCGAAGAGCAGCCGCCTGGCCTTCGGGCCCGAGCCCTTCCACTCGCCGAGGCAGAGGCCCCAGATCGAGCTGAAGATGATGATGGAAGCCATGTGCAGCGTCCACGAGCTGAACTTGTAGTCACCCATCTGCGTCTCGCCCATCGAGTAGAAGAAGAACTGGAAATACCAGGTCACGCCGGCCAGCGCGGCGAAGGCGTAGTTGCGGGCGAGCGGGATGCGGCGTTCGCCGGTGTCCTTGTCCGGGGTCCGGCTCTCGGTGGCGAGATACTCGTAGCCCGAGCGGTTGCGGAGGTTGAGGATGCCGCACCAGATGACGTTGCTGGTGAAACCGCCGGCGAGGATCACGATGAGCACCGGAAGGCCGGTCCAGATGGTGTCGGTTCCGTGGGCGGCCGAAATCTCGCCGATCTTCGAGCCCGCCGAAAGCCCGAAGGCGAAGCAGGCGCTCATGATGCCGGAGAAGGTGGCGACCAGGATGCCCTTGCGGAAATTGAACTCCTTCACGGTCTTGCGCTGCTGTTCGGCGTCCATGCCCGCCTCCTTGGCGCGGCCCGCGAAGGCGTTGATCGCGATGCCCGCGACGCACACCGCCAGGCCGGCCAGCACCCAGCGGCCGCCCACCGGCTCGATCAGCTTGGCGACGAACTCGCCCTTGAAGATCGGCGGGATCAGCGTGCCGAAGACGGTGCAGTATCCCAGCGCCACCGCCATTCCGAGCGAGATGCCGAGGTAGCGCATCGACAGCCCGAAGGTCAGCGTGCCCATCCCCCACAGGGCGCCGAAGAGGTAGGTGTAGAACCACGTTTCGCCGGGGGTCTCGCGCAGCACGGCGAGCACGTCCTTCGTGTTGATCAGCGCGAAGGTCCACGGCGCGATGATCCACGAGAAGACGCCGGCGACCAGCCAGGCGGTCTCCCACGACCAGCGCTTCACGCCGCGGAAGGGGACGTAGAACGAGCCGGCGGCAAGGCCGCCGCACCAGTGGAAGAAGACGCCGATGAGAGGATTCATGAGTATTCAGCGAAGGGCGTGGGATTCAGACGAACTCTCGAAATCGAAATGACCTCTTCCCCGCCAATAGGGTTGAACCGCGAAGACGCCAAGAGCGCCAAGTCGAAGAATCTCAACATCATCAGTCGAGCTTTGCGTCCTTTGCGTCTTTGCGGTGAATCCAACATCGTTAGAGAAACTAAGGGGATTGCCATCAGACGACCCGGATCACCTCGATGTCCAACAAGGCGCCGAGCTTGTCGAGCTTGTCGCCGACGTGGCCCACGCCCACGGCGCAGTGGTGGGCGGGTCCCTCGGCGTTCCAGCGGTTGACGAACTCCCGCGCGCCGCAGGCGAAGCGGTAGCGGCTGTTGGTGTTGCCGATCTCGAGGATGGGGCCGGGAACCGACTCGCCCTCCGCGACCAGCAGGGCGAGCGAGCCGTCCCTTTCGATCACTGAAAGCAGGGTGACCGGGCCGTGCTTGACCGCCATCTCCACCGACACGCCCTTGCCGACCTTGCCGTGGTAGACCTTCAGCGGGCGCACCTTCGTCCTGCCCTCCGCGATCGCGATGTGTCCGGGGCCGTCGTGGCCCATCAGGACGACGTCGTCTGTGAAATCCATCGCGTAGTACTCGGTGAACGATCCGCCCGCCCCGAGCAGGTCCATGATTTTCATCGCCTGCACGTTCTTCACCTCGTACTCGCCGGCGACCGGGATGCCGCGGCCGGTGAGCTGCGAGGTGCCGAGGATGATCGAGGCCAGGGTGGTCTCGTTCTCCTCCACGCCACTGCCCTTGTAGTAGTAGGCCATCGAGCCCAGCTGGTGGTCCGCGACCATCGCATCGAGCGCGACCGCGGTGCGCGCCGCCTCGGCGAGTTCCTCCGCCGGGCAGTCGTCCTGGACATCGAAGACCTCGTGAAATTCGGAAACGCGCGCGGCGACCTGCGCGTCACCGACCTTGCGCCGGCGGTCGGCCAGTTCGTCGACCTCGAGGATTTCGATGTGCGTGCCGAAGACCGCGCACTGCAGCGTCGTGTCGGAGTAGATGTCGAGCATGCCCGAGTAGTAGTGACCCATCAGCCCGAGCCGGTTCTCCGCCATCACCGCGGCGACCCGGGCGGCCTCCACCCAGGCGTCGATCTCGTTCCAGCATTCGGGATCGTCCTCCAGCACGCCGGTGACCTGGTGAAAGCGGATGCCGGCGCGGCGGAAGACGTTCGCAATCTCCGGCACCGGGCAGGCCGAGCAATGCGCCAGCCACTCGCCGGTCATCTTCGTCCGGTCGCCGAGCGCGTTGAACCCGGCGTAGTCGATCGCGGGTTCCGGCGCGAGGTTGAGGACGATCACCGGCACCTTGGCGCGGCGGACGACCGGCAGCACCGTCGAGGACAGGGCGTAGGTCGTGACGTGGAGGAAGATGAGGTCGACATCGGCGCGGCGCAGCTCGCGACCGGCGGCGCAGGCCCGCTGCGGGCTGTCGACGAGGCCGACGTTGACGATCTCGACGCCCGGGCGCCCGAGCTTGGAGGCCACCGTTGCAAGGTAGCCCTCGAGCCGTTCCTTCAGCCCCTCGAACTGGGGCCAGTAGGTGTCGAGTCCGATCCCGAACAAACCGATGCGCAAAGGCGTCCCGCTCATCCACCCAAACTATGGGATCGCCATCCGGGGAGGAATAGGCAGGATGATCCAAGGCATACAGAAAATGACCTTCACGATGGAGGACTACTTCCGCTATTTTCCGACCTCGCCCGAGCTCTTGAAATGGGGCCTGGCGCTGTCGGCCTCGGGCTTCACCCGGGTGCCCCCCCACAGCGCCTACCCGCCGGCCCGGCATCCCGACGATTACAGGCTGGACTGGAATCATGGCCGGGTGATCGAGGCCCTGCAGGTGGTGCTGATCACCGGCGGCGGGGGATGGCTCGAAACCCGCGCGATGAAGCAGCAACGGGTCGAGGCCGGGATGGTGTTTCTGCTGCTGCCGCACGCGTGGCACCGTTACCGGCCGGACCCGGAAAGCGGCTGGGTCGAGAGCTGGATCGAAGTCCGCGGGCCGGTGGTCGACGGGCTTCTCGGGCGGGATGTCTTCCCCGAAGCCGCGGCCCTTCAACGGGGCGGGATCGATCAGGGCATCGAGGAAACGCTCAACCGCATCCATCTCCTTGCCGGCGCCGACGAGCCGGGCGACCAGCCGGAACTCGCCGCGCTCGCGCTGCAGGTGCTGGCGCAGTGCGCGCGGGCCGTCGCCGGACCCTCACGCATGTCGAGGATCCGGCGCGCCGTCCACCGGGCGGAACGCTACCTCAACGAGCACTACCGCGAGCCGGTCGGCATGGAATCGCTGGCCGCCGAGCTCGGGGTCGCCTACTCGCACTTCCGCCGGGCCTTCCGCGCCCACACCGGCTTCCCGCCATGGCGCTACGTGATCCACCTGCGGCTGATCCGCGCCCGCGCGCTGATGGCTGCAAGCAACGCGACCCTCGACGACATCGCTGCGCAGACCGGATTCAGCTCCGGCTTCCATCTTTCGTCGTCCTTCAAGCAGGCCTACGGCATCGCCCCCGACCCGTGGCGGAAGACGCTGATGACCGAGGCGGGCGGGTCACCGGGGTCGTGATCCCGCTCCCTCGTTCCGGGCTTGGGTTGGTCGCCGATTTGTTCTGGGATGTGGCATGGCCGAATGGTTTCACCGCGTCCTGTCCGACCGCTACCCGACGATTGAATCCGCGGTCTCGGAGATCGCGGCGCTGAAGGCGCAACTGGAGTTGCCGAAGGGGGTGATCCACGTGATCTCCGACATCCATGGCGAGGCGAAGAAGCTGCGCCACGTGATCAACAACGCCTCCGGCCGCTTGCGCCCGCTGGTCGCCGAGCTGTTCCACGAGCGTTTGTCCGAGGGCGAATTCCGGGAGCTTCTCAACGTGCTCTATTATCCGGCGGAAATGCTGCAGCTGAAGGAGGACGAACTCGTGGTCGACGAGGAGCGCGAGGCGTGGGTGAGGACGACGCTCGAGCGCCAGTTCGAGGTCATTCGACGGATGATCCGCGATCGCCGCCGCAAGACGGTGAAGGAACTCGCGCCGAAGGAGCATCGCGAGCTTTTCGAGGTGCTGCTGAACGACCCGGCGGGCGGTCATGCCCCGGTCTTTCTGGACGTGCAGATCCGGGAAATGGTGCGGCGCCGGCTCGACTTCGCGGCGATCCGCAGCGCGTCGAGGTTCATTCGCAGCCTGACCGTCGACGAAACCATCGTCGCCGGCGACCTCGGCGACCGGGGTCCGCGGCTCGACCGCGTGATCGACTACCTGCTGCGGCAGCCGAACGTGTCGCTGATCTGGGGCAACCACGACGTGAGCTGGATGGGGGCCTGTCTTGGCAGCGAAGCCCTCATCGCGCTCGTGCTGCGGATTTCGCTGCGCTATCGGCGGCTCTATCAGCTTGAGGAAGGCTACGGGATCCTGACCAAGGCCCTCGAGCAGCTCGCCGAAACCGCCTACAGCGACGACCCCGCCGAGCATTTCATGTCAAAGCGCGAGGGCGAGCGGGATCCGCTCCTCATCGCCCGCATGCACAAGGCGGCGGCGGTGCTCGAGTTCAAGCTGGTCGGGCAGATGCTCGAACGTCACCCGGAGTGGGAAATGGGCGACCGCAACCTGCTGCCGCGCATCGATTTCGAAAAGGGCACGGTGGACCTGCGCGACGGCACCCATCCGTTGCGCGACACGCACCTGCCGACCGTGGATCCCGCGAATCCCAACCAGTTGTCGCCCGATGAGCAGCACTGCATCGACCGGCTCAAGGAATCCTTCACCGCCTCGCCGCGGCTGTGGGAGCACATGAAGTGGCTGGCCGATCGCGGGCAGATGTCGCTGGTGCGTGATCGGGCGGTGATCTTCCACGCCTGCCTGGCGGTTGATGAGGAGGGCGGCTACCTGCCGCTGATGATCGATGGGAAGGAGTGTCGCGGACCCGAGCAGTTCCCGGCGCTCAACCGGGTCATCAAGCGCGCCTTCCGGGCCGGTGCCCGGGTGTCACAGGACGATCTCGACTGGTTCTTCTACCTTTGGGCGGGCCCGAAGTCGCCGCTCTTCGGCAAGGACCGGATGGCGACCTTCGAGACCTACTTTGTCGAGGACAAGGCGACCCACAGGGAGACCAAGAACCCGTGGTTTCGCTGGATCCATGACTTCGAGTTCTGCGACCGGATCTGCCGCGAGATGGGCGTCGCCGAGGGCGGGATCATCGTCAACGGCCACGTGCCGGTGAAGGTGGAGAAAGGTGAAAATCCGCTGAAGGGCGGCGGCAATGCCGTGACCATCGATGGGGCCTTCTCCGAGGCCTACGGCGACCGGGGTTTCACCTTCATCCTGGCGCCGGAGGGCGAGGTGCTGGCCGAGCACCACGCTTTTCCCGATCCGGTGGCGGCGGTGCGCGAGGGTGACGACCTGATTCCTACGATGTCCCTCGTACGAGCCTATGACGAGCCGCGCATGGTGGGTGACACGGAGGAGGGAGAAAGCATCCGCGCCAGGATTCGAGCGCTCGACGATCTCGTCGAGGCCTACGAGTCGGGCGAGATTCAGGAGCGGTGAAGGGGCGCTGGGTCATCGCCGGGGTTTCGGGATGCGGGAAGACGACGGTGGGCCGGGCGCTGGCGGAGCGGCTCGGGGTGCCGTTTCTGGATGCCGACGACTTTCATCCACCGGGCAACATTGCAAAGATGAGCTCCGGGAAGCCGCTGGAGGATGCGGATCGAATGCCGTGGCTCGATGCTTTGGGCGCTGAATTGACGAGGCGTGAATCGGTGGTCCTTGCCTGCTCGGCGCTGAAGCGGGCCTACCGGGATCGGCTCCGCGGGTTTGCGCAGCCGCTTCGGTTCGTGGTGCTGGAGGTTCCGTGCGAGGAGCTGCAGGAGCGTCTCCGGACCCGCACCCATTTCATGCCGCCCGAACTTCTCGACTCGCAGCTCGCGGATCTGGAAATCGGCGACGACGTGCTCGTGGTGAATGGTCTGGGACCGGTGACGGAGGTCGTCAGGCGGGTGGAGCGTGGCGGAGGGTGAGGACCGCGGTTCGGCTTGCCTTGGCAGCGGTGCGGCAAGCGGTCAGGGTCGCGTTCATGACCGAGAAGGTGAAGGGCCGGGGTACGTGGCTGAACTGGATCGAGCGCACGGGAAACCGCCTGCCGGATCCGATGAGCCTGTTCGTCCTCGGGGCGATCGGTGTGCTCGTCCTTTCGCAGGTGGCGGCATCGATGGGGTGGTCGGTCGAGCGCTCGGTCATCGAGACCGAGGTGGTGGATGGCGTCGAGCAGCGGGTCGAGACGTCGGTCGACGTCACCGCGCGGGGGCTGCTCAGCGGCGACGACGCGTTCTGGGCGATCGACAACCTGGTGAAGAACTTCACCGAGTTCGCCCCGCTCGGGGTGGTGCTCGTGGGGATGCTCGGGATCGGGGTCGCCGAGCGGACCGGAGCGATCGGGGCGCTGCTCAAGATCGGAATGCTGATCACCCCGCAAAGGTTGCTGACGCCCGCGATGATCTTTCTCGGCATCCTTTCGTCGATGGCGCTCGACGCCGGCTATGTCGTTCTCCCGCCGATCGCGGCCGCACTCTACAAGTCGGTCGGTCGATCCCCGCTCGCGGGGCTGGCGGCGGTGTTCGTCGGGGTCTCGGCCGGGTTCAGTGCGAACCTGCTGGTGACGGGCCTGGACCCCTTGCTGGCCGGCTTCACCACGGAGGGCGCCAGGATTCTTGATCCGGACTATGCGGTCGCCGCGACCTGCAACTGGTGGTTCATGATCGTGTCGACCGTCGTGCTGACCCTGACCGGTTGGGCGGTCAGCGCGTGGTTCGTCGAGCCCCGCTATGCCGCGGCCGCTCCCGAGGACGGGGGGCCGACGGCGGTGACCGAGGAGGATCTCGCCGCCCGGCGGCTGACGCCGGAGGAAAAGCGGGGCCTGAAGGCGGGCGGCGGTGCCCTGTCCGGGGTGCTGCTGGTGATCTTCCTGCTGGTGGATCCCTTCGGCATGCTGCCGGGGCAGGCGCCCCTGCGCGGGGCGGACGGTCCCTTCCCGCGCTGGGTGAGTGCGATCGTGCCGCTGCTCTTCGTTCTGTTTCTGCTTCCCGGTGTCGCCTACGGCATCGCCGCCGGGGTCATCCGGCGCGACAAGGACGTGGCGGCCATGATGGGCAAGGCGATGTCGGACATGGGGCCCTACATCGTGCTGGCCTTCTTCGCCGCGCAGTTCGTCGCCTACTTCCGCGAGTCGAACCTCGGCGAGATGATGGCGCTGGCGGGGGGTGGCTTCCTGGCGCAGGCCGAACTGTCGCCCTGGCTGCTTCTCGCCCTCTTCATCCTGCTGGTGATGGTCGCCAACCTGTTCATCGGCTCGGCCTCGGCGAAGTATGCCTTCTTTGCGCCGGTGTTCGTGCCGATGTTCATGGCGGGCGGCGGGATCAGCCCCGAGCTGACCCAGGCGGCCTACCGCGTCGGTGACTCGTGCAGCAACATCATCACGCCGCTGAATCCCTACGTGGTCATCGTCCTGGTCTTCATCCAGAAGTATGTGCCGAAGGCGGGCATCGGCACGCTGGTGGCATTGATGCTTCCCTACGCGCTGGTCTTCGCCGTGGTGTGGACCTTTCTGCTGCTCGGGTGGATGGCGACGGGGGTCGAGCTCGGACCGCAGGGGCCGCTGTGGTACTCCGGCTAAGGCGGCGTCCAACTTGAACGGCTGGTTGGAATTCCATCAACATCCGGTCCACGGGGTGAACCCCGTGGCCAATCGCCGACGTCCCTTCGGGACTGAAGCCCGTGCCGGTCCGCAGCGCGGAACGCGCGGCGTGAGTCGACGGTTGTCAGCGGTCGATCGGGCAGGTCAGACTGCTTCCATGAAACGCCTCCGAATCCAATGGGTCGTCTCGCTCGCGCTGAGTGCCGTGGTGACGGCCGGAGCCGACGATCGGCCCAACATCGTCTTCATTTTCAGTGATGATCACGCGCCCAACGCCATCGGCGCCTACGATGGCTGGCTGAAGTCCGTGAACCCCACGCCGGAGATCGACCGGCTGGCCGCGGAGGGCATGACCTTCCTGAACAGCTTCTGCACGAACTCGATCTGTGGCCCGAGCCGGGCGGTGATCCAGACCGGCAAGCACAGCCACAAGAACGGGTTCATGAACAACGGCAACTCCTTCGACTGGAATCAGCAGACCTTTCCCAAGTTGCTGCAGAAGGTCGGCTACCAGACGGCGATCTACGGCAAGTCCCACCTCAAGGGAACGCCCCAGGGCTACGACGACTGGGCGGTGCTCCCCGGTCAGGGCCTCTACTACAATCCCGACCTGATCTTCCCCGATGGACGAAGGATGATCGAGGGACACTGCACGGATGTCGTGACCGACCTGGCCGTCGACTGGCTGAAGAACCGGCGTGACTCGTCGAAGCCCTTCATGCTCATGGTCCAGCACAAGGCCCCGCACCGGAACTGGATGCCGGCGGCGCGGCATCTGGAGCTTTACGACGACATCGACATCCCGGAGCCGCCGACCCTGTTCGACCGCTACGAGGACAACGCCCCGCCGGCCCGGCACCAGGAGCTCGAGATCGACCGGCACATGGATCTTCACTACGATCTCTTCGTCGACCTGAGCCCGGATTTCGAAGGGCAGGGCACCCAGAAGCGCCAGGACCGTTCGGCCTTCCACAACATGAAGCGGATGACCCCGGCCCAGTTGAAGGCGTGGCACGACCACTACGGGCCCAGGAATGAGGAGTTCCATGAAGCCAAGCTGGAGGGCAAGGACCTGGTGCGTTGGAAATTCCAGCGCTATGCGAAGAACTACCTCCGCTGCGTCAGGGGGGTCGACGAAAGCGTGGCGACGCTGCGCAGGACCCTGGCCGAACTCGATCTCTCGGACAACACGGTGGTGATCTATTCGTCCGACCAGGGTTTCTACATCGGCGACCACGGCTGGTATGACAAGCGCTGGATGTACGAGGAGTCGTTGATGATGCCGCTGATCGTGAGCTGGCCGGGAGTGACGACGCCGGGCTCCCGCAACACCGAGCTGGTGCAGAATCTCGACTACGCCGGGACCTTCCTTGAGATGGCCGGAGCCGAGATTCCGGGGGACATGCAGGGGAGGTCGTTGGTGCCGCTTCTCAAGGGCGAGACGCTGAAGGACTGGCGCGACGCGATCTACTACCACTACTACGAGTATCCGAGCGTGCACATGGTGCCGCGTCACTACGGGATCCGGACCGGGCGCTACAAGCTGATGCATTTCTATCAGTTCGGTGACGAATGGGAGTTTTACGACTTGGAAGTCGATCCCGACGAGCTGACCAACCAGTACGACAACCCTTACTACGCCGATGAGATTGCCGAGGTCCGCAAGCAGCTGGAGGCGCTGCGGGAGTTCTACGAGGACGACAGCGACGTCAGCGAGAAACCCCGGGAGTGGCAGGACAAGGTGAGGCCGGAGACGGCGGGGCGGTGAGGTGCCGGTGGCAGGGGAAAGGACCGCGCGAGCCCACCCGCGTCCCATGGGTCGGAGCATGCGCGAGTGGGCTTGCACGGTCCGTTTCATTTTACGGTGCCTTTACGGACAGATTTGGTTTCTACCGGCAGGCTGTCCCCGATGAAGACAAGCACCGCCTGCCTGATCCTGGCCCTTGCCGCGCCTTTGGCTGCCGACGAGGGGAATCCTCAAATTGACTTCGGGAAGTTCGCTGAGCTCACCGCCAATGCCGGGGCCGAGCGTGAGAAACGCCGCATCAGCGAGGACAAATTCCTCGAGATGGCTGCGGAGGAGGGCACCGTAATCCTCGACACGCGGAGCAAGGCGAAGTTCGACAGGCTCCACGTCAAGGGGGCCATCCATCTGAACTTCTCCGACTTCGCCGACGAGACCCTGGCGGAGCTGATTCCCGACAAGACCACGCGCATCCTGATCTACTGCAACAACAACTTCGAGGGTGTTGGAGCCGCGATGATCACCAAGTCCGCGCCGCTCGCCCTGAACATTCCGACCTTCCTCAATCTGTGGGGTTACGGGTATCGGAACATCTATGAGCTGCGGCCGTTCCTGGACATCAAGAAGACGAGGATTCCCTTCGAGGGAAGCGATGTCTTGAATCGGGAGACCGAGTAAGGTCCGATGTTGTTGTGGAAGAAACGACCCTCCTCGTGATTGAAGACGACCCGGCCGTGCGCCAGGGGGTGGTCGATGTGCTGCAGTACGCCGGATACCGTACTCTGGAGGCCGGGGACGGCAATTCCGGTCTGGAGATGGCGCTGGCGGCGAACTACCGGCTGTTGCTGCTCGACCTGGTGCTGCCGGGACACGATGGATTCTCCATCCTCAAGGAACTCAAGAAGCGTCGGCCCGGCCAGCCGGTGATCATCCTTTCCGCCCGCGGCGAGGAGGACGACCGGGTCAGGGGTCTGAGCCTGGGAGCGGACGATTACGTGATGAAGCCCTTCAGCGTGCGCGAGTTGCTGGCTCGGGTCGATGCCGTGCTGCGGCGGACCTGTGAGCGCGCGGCACCCGCGCAGAAGCGCCCGGTGCCCGGAGGCGAGGTGGATTTTGCGGAAAGCCGGATCGCCTATGATGACGGATCCTCGGAAGAGCTTTCCGAGCGCGAGGCCGGGCTCTTGCGATACCTGCTCGAGTCCGGTGGGAGGGTGGTGTCACGGGCCGAGATCCTGCGGCACGTGTGGGGCCTCGATCCGGATCGCACCGAGACGCGGACCCTGGACATGCACGTCATGCACTTGCGGACCAAGCTGCGCGACCGCGACCAGTCGTTTCTGGTGACGGTTCGCGGAAAAGGGTGGAGGTTGAAGACGTGAGCGGACGATCCGGCATGGGAGTCTGGGCGGTGCTGATCATCTGCGCCGCCCTGATCGTCGGTGCCATGGGCTGGCTCACGCGCAGCGTGTTGCAGGCCGAGCGGGAACGTTCATTTGCCGAGTCCAGGGCCCGGCTTGAGGAGCGGATCCGGCTTTCGCTGTGGCGGATGGATTCGGTGGCCGCCAGTCTGGTCATCGAGGAGAATCAGCGGGTCTTCATCCCGGGTGTCACGCCGCCGGAGAATCCGCTGGTGCGGGCGAGGTTCACGATCGGCGCCGACAGTACCGTGTCGCCGGAGGGCGAGCTGCCTGCAGAGGATCTCGAGCTGCTTCGAAGTGCCTTGGATGAAAAGGGAACGGACTTTTTCCCCAATGCCTGTGCGGCGATCCAGGCGGACAACCAGTGGGGTGCGAATTTCGCCTACGTGGAGAACAATCTGCAGGTGGACGTGAAGCAGCAGGCAGCGGCCTACCAGCAGGAACGCAACACCAACGAGCGGGCGATGCGCGGCAAGGCCATCAACCAGGCGGTGTCGAAGGCGGGCCCGTACCAGCAGATGGCGCAACCCGAGGCTGAGATTGCCCTCGAAGCCTCGACCGGTGGATTTCAGCCGACCTGGCTCGGGGGTGAGCCTTTCCTCCTGCGCCAGGTGCGGACCCTGGGGGTGGTGAGCGCGATTCAGGGCGTGTGGATCGACGCCGCGTTTTTCCGGGAGACCCTGCTCGATGAGATCGAAGACCTGCTGCCGCAGGCCCGGCTGGAGCCGACGACACCGAGCGAGGGCGACGAGGCGGCGATGGAGATGGCTTCGTTTCCGTGGCGGCTCGTCCCCGGGGAAAAGGCGCGGGCGGACCCGGCGACGCGGGGGCCGGTGGTGGCGTCGCTGGGGGTCGGCTGGCTGGCCGTGGTGGTGGCTTTGGTCGCCGGCATGGCGCTGGTTCGTGCGGTGATGCGCCTGAGCGAACGAAGGGCGTCGTTTGTTTCCGCGGTGACCCACGAGCTGCGGACGCCGCTGACGACCTTCCGGCTCTACTCCGACATGCTGGCCAGCGGCGCGGTCGCGGATGAGAGCAAGCGCAGCGGCTACTTCCGAACGATGCGGCGCGAGGCCGACCGGCTCTCGCACCTGGTGGAGAACGTGCTCGCCTTTTCACGGATCGAGCGCCGCGGCGGAAAGGCGAGGATTTCCGAGGTGAATGTCCACGCCTTGCTGGACGACTTGCGGGAGCGCTTCGAGGAACGCCTCGTGGGAGCCGGGCTGAAGCTCTGGATCGGCGTGGAAGGCGAGGTGGTGGCCCGGGCGGACCCGGCGGCGGTCGAGCATGTGCTCTTCAATCTCATCGACAACGCCGCGAAGTACGCGGCCGACAGCAAGCCGCCGGAAGTCCGGATCACCGCCCGCCTGCAAGGCGGCCGGGTGGAGATCGAGGTCGCGGACTACGGGTCCGGCATCCCGGCTTCCGAGCGGAGCCGGATCTTCCGGGCCTTCCACAAGTCGGCCGCCGAGGCGGCGGATTCGCGTCCGGGGGTCGGGCTGGGTCTGGCGCTTTCCCGTCGGCTCGCCCGGGGCATGGCCGGCGATCTGGAATGCCGCGACGGGCCCGGCGCGCGCTTCGTGCTGGTACTGCCGGCGGCTTGAGAAGCGGTGGCGGCGGATTTTTCCGCCAAGCCATGTTGATTTTTGATGGAGCGAGGCATGGCGGATGCAATCCGCCGCCACGATCCATGCCGTCAGCCGGCAAGTTCCTCGAGCGACTTCAGCACGCGGTCGGCTTTCGAGAAATCGATCCCGTTGGTGGTCCGGTTGGGCACCGCCCACACGGTCAGCCCGGCTTCCTTGGCCGACTTCACGCCGTTGAGCGAGTCTTCGATGGCGAGGCAGCGGTCGGCCTCTTTCCCGAGCCGACGGAGTGCTTCCAGCCACAGATCCGGCGCCGGCTTGATCCGGGGGGCGTCGCCACGGCAGACGGTGGTCTCGAAGTACGAGGCAAGACGTAGCTTTTCCAGCCAGCCGTCGACCCAGGCGTGGTTCGAGCTGGAAACGGCCGCGATGGCGGTTCCACCAGCCCGGAGCTTTTCGAGCAGCGGCACGACGCCCGGCATCGGCCCGGCCTGCTCGAGGTCGGCGCGGATCTCGACCTGGCGGTCGGCGTCGAGTTGGTGCCAGTCGAAGCTGCGCCCGGTGAGCTCCTCGAGGTGGGTCTTGGGCGACCAGGTGTCGAAGTCCGAGCCGACGCAGCGGGTGTAGGTGTCGAGCGGCAGTTCGTGCCCGTGGGCGCGGAAGGTGCGCAGCCAGGCCTCGTAGATGGCCCACTCGGTGTCCACGAGGATGCCATCGAAGTCGAAGAGAACGGCGTCGAAGTCCACGCGCCGGGAATGGGGGCGGCCACCGCTTCGATCAAGCTTGTTTCGGTCACTCCGGTCCGCATGCTCGGCGCCGTGAGCGAGCGTGACGAGATGAAGTACGCGATCCTCGGCGAGGACGGGCGGACCGAGGAACAGCGGATCGCCGACTACACCGGGGAGGTCGGCTGGGAGTATCTTAAGCCCCACTACGAGCGCGGCTGTCTGCTGTGGGTCGATGCCAGCCTCGATCTCCAGCGGGCGGCGATGGCCTTCGTCGAGGATGACAGCGAGCAGGTGGCGAATTGGCTGGGTTCCGGGGAGCTGGTCAAGATCGGGGCGCTTCACGCGGCCCAGTGGGAGGGTGGGGACGAGCGCTTCACCGCCGTGGTGGTCTCTCCCTTCGTGCTGATGAAGGCGTGCTGATCCGGACAGCCAGTTGGAGACCCTGGGGATGGGTGCGGCAGAGCGGTAGATTTGGGCTGATCTTATCCGGGACGAACCCGCGGATCGATCGAGCCTATATGGATCGATGTAAAAGGTTTATTATTAGGGGTTTATGGTTTTTTAAAAGCATTCAATGCCACAATTGGACGGATAGTTATGCCGCAATTGGACGCTTGTGTATGCCACAATTGGACGCTACAGTATGCCGCAAATGGACGGGGGAGATCCAGTCTTGCCGCGGGGAATCCAGCGGGCGATGGACGAGGCGATGGGCGACACGCCGGTGGTCTGCCTGCTCGGGCCCCGGCAGTGCGGGAAGTCGACCTTGGCGCGCGTCCAGGGGCCGGATCGACCTTATCTGACGCTGGATGATGACAACCTGTTGGCCGGCGCGCTGAAGGATCCCGGCGGGTTCGTCGCCCGGCTGCCGGACCGGGTGACGCTCGATGAGATCCAGCGGGCCCCGCGGCTGCTGCTGGCGATCAAGCGCAGCGTCGACGAGGCGCGGCGGCCAGGGCGCTTCCTGCTGACCGGATCCGCCAACCTGATGCAACTGCCCGACCTGGCCGATTCGCTGGCCGGGCGGATGGAGTGCGTCCATTTGCATCCGCTGACCGAGTCGGAAAAGGACCGGAGCGGCGGGCATCTCCTGCGAAGGATGCTGGCGGGCGACTTCGGCGAGCGCTTCGAGAGCGTGCTGCGCGAGGACACGATCGACCCGTCGAGCCTGGTCGGACGCGTGGTGCGGGGTGGCTTTCCGGAAGTACGGAACCGGCCATATCCGAGGGCACGCCAGTGGCACCGGCAGTACCTGCGCGCGGTGATCGACCGCGACGTCCACGACGTGGCGCGGGTGCGGGATGCGGCGGAGATCGGACGATTGCTGGAACTGCTGGCGCACCAGACCGGCTGCCTGCTGAACGCCTCGGCGCTGGGCAACGACCTGCGGATCGACCGCCAGACGGTCGATCGTTATCTGTCGGTGCTGGAGCGCTTGTTCCTGATCCGGCGGCTGCCGCCGTGGCACCGCAGCGACGCCAAGCGCCTGATCAAGACGCCCAAGGTCCACCTGACCGACAGCGGCCTGGCGGCGTCCTTGTCCGGGCTGACGGCTTCGGACTGGAATGCGAAGCGGGACCGGTTCGGCCGGCTGCTCGAGTCCTTCGTGCTGCAGCAACTCGTCGCCCAGGCAGGCTGGACGGATCCCGATCTGCGGTTCTGGCATTACCGTGACAAGGATCAGGTCGAGGTCGACGTGGTGATCACCCGCGGGCTCGAGGTGTGGGGCGTGGAGGTGAAGGCCTCGATGACACTCCGGCCTTCCGACGGGCGGGGGCTCAAGCGTCTCGCGGCGCTGGCGGGCCGGAATTTCCGTGGCGGGGTGGTGCTCTACGACGGTCATCTGATGATGCCGCTGGAGAGCGACCCGCCCATTCACGCGGTCCCGCTGGAATGGTTCTGGCAGCAGTGATCAGGAGATCCATCGCGCCTGGATCGCCAGGCAGGTGCCGAAGAGCGAGGTGAGAAACAGCCAGACGAAGGTGAAGAGCCAGTGCATGGCCGTTTCAAAGGGCTTTCCGCGCCACCACGAGGGGCGGTAGTGGGTCCACTGCGCCGCCAGCCGCAGCGCCCAGAAGAGGGTGAGGAACCCGCAGCCCCAGAGGCCGGGGCGCGACGGGGTGGTGAAGAGGCTGGGTTCGACCAGTGCCGGCAGGCCCATGCCGACCAGCACGACGCAGATGAAAAAGGCGTGGGCGTGGAACACCGCCGCGTTGACCTCGGACATCTTCACGACGTCCTCGCGCCAGCGCAGGCGGCGGGCGATCGGGACGTGCAACAAGGCCAGCGCGATCAGGCCGGCGCCGGCGGCGCGGAGGAGGATTTCGAGGAGAGCGATCATTTCAGAACGAAGACCCGGAGGAAGGGGGTGAGGGAGAACGAACGTTCCAACCCGAGCCCCGCCTGCTGCCACGAGCGGCGCCACGCCGCTGCGGTATGGAAATGCACGAAGCCCGGCCCGAAGGCGAGGAAGTTGGGCAGGTCGCGCAGGTGCTCGACGACCACGATCGTACCCCCGGGTTCGAGCGAGCGGCGGGCTTCGGCGAACCACGCGGCGCGTTCCCCGACGCTTCGCAATTCATGGACGGCGAGGGGGGCGAGGATGAGGTCCGCCTTGATGTCCGGCCAGCGGTCGAAGGGTGCGGCAAGGGTGGCGGGAGGAGGCGGATGCAGCGCGCGGGCCCGGCGGATGGATGCCTCGGTCATCGTTCCGGCGTCGAAGTGGTCGAGCACCTCGATCCGCGCTTCGGGAAATGTGGCGCGCAGTCCCGCGGACACCTCGTCGAAGCCGGTGTGGCAGACGAGCAGGCGGAACGGGCCGGAGGGGCAGAGCGATCGAAGCCAGTTCCATCGGTAGAGATCCGAGCGGTCATAGACCCAGTGGGTCGCGCCCAACGAGCCAAGCAGAAACCACAGCGCACCCGCCGCTGCCAGAGTGCCCGCCATGCGGAACAGGCCCGGAAACGGCAAAGCGGCCACTGTGGCGGTCACCGCCAGGACCGCGACGGCCGCCACGTAGATTGGCCAGTTGAAGCGGACGACGGTACGGACGCCCTGGAAGCGGGAGCGGTTCATGGCGAGGAGAGGAGCCGGCCGCGTTCCCAGCGGTAGTCGATGTTCTCGACAGCGAAGGCGTTCGCGAGAACCGGCGTCGCGGCGCGGAACGGCCCTTCGTCGAAAAGCGAGAGCCGGCACGACTCGACCCGGAAGGGCCGCGGGATCCAGTCGGCCCGCCGGCCTTCGATCACGACGATCCGGCCGGGACTCTCGAGGTCGAAGGTGAAGGGCATCGGTCCGGCGAAGCGGCGGGCCGTCCGCCAGTCGGGAAAGGGCGAGCCCTCGGGCAGGCCGGCCTCGGTGGACGAATCGTGGCGCAGGTCGAGCGTGACGGTCCCGTCCGGCCGCGTCGTCCGGACCCTGCCCGGGGATTCCTCCAGCCGGATGGTACGGTAGTTGTAGTGGGTGAGCAGGTTGCCGGAGAAGGCCATGAAGTGCCGGTCGGTCTCGCTGCGGAGGATGCGCAGGCCCCTCAGGCGCCGACCATCCCCGTCCTGGGCCCGGACGAAGACGCGGTAGCCGCCGAGGAAGAAGTCGCGCCCCAGGAAGCCGGGCAGGGCCGCCGGGCGCAGCCCGCGGGTCCAGACCAGGGCGGCGGTCACGAATCCGAGGCCCTCCCAGGTGTCGATCTCAAGCGGCTCCGGCACCAGCGGCCGGAGCACCTCCGCGGGCAGCGCGAAGGAGACCGCCATCACGCGGTCGAAGTGCGCGACCACGGGGAAGGGGTGGCGTTTCAGTCGCTTGAGCATGAGGTGGGGGCAAGGGAGGTGTCGGGTCGGGGCCACTGGACGAGAGCCACGAAGAGCATGAAGGCGACGGCCACCAGCAGGTTCCAGCCGCCGAAGAGTAGGAGGTCGCGCGCAATGGTGAACTCGATGACGTTCATCATGGCCACCAGCCCGATTTGTACTGCGACGCAGAGCCTCGGGTAGCGGCCGCTGAGGATCCAGCCGGCGAGGAAGACCTCCCCGAGACCGATGAGGAGGGTCAGCGTGCCGGCGTGGTCCTCGCCCAGGATGCGGGCGACGATCTCGCGGTGGCGCGGTGCCAGTCCGAGCACCTTGGCACCGAGACCCATGACCAGCCAGACCGCGGCGATGAGGATTCGGAGCGCGGCACGCATGGCAGGGGAAAGCCGCGGGTCGCCCTACTGGTTTTCCTCCCGCTCGAGCTGGTCGAGCAGGGTCTCGGGATTGCTCTGCTCTAGAAAGGTCTTGCCGCCCTTGCTGAGCCGGAAGACCACGCCGCGGATCGACTCGCGATGCCATTCGCGCGGCCCCCGCCCCCCGGTCTTGGACTTGTCCTCACAGGTGACGATCTCGGTTTCGAACTTGGCCGTGCCCAGCGCCTTGAGGTGGCGGATCGACGTGCTGCCCTCGATTTCCTCGGTGTCCGAGTCGCCGCCATCCTTGCCGCGGCGGCTGACGCGCTTGTAGATCGTGTACTCGACGTCGATGTCCTCGATGTCCCGTGGAAGGTAGTTCTTCAGTTCGCAGACGTACTGGTAGTCATCGACGCGGCTGCGCTTCGTTTCCGGGGCGAAATTGTTGTTGTTCCGGTTGTTGCCGCCTCCCTGGCCGCCGGAGCGGGTCGTCTTGCGGTCCACGGCGTCGGTGTTGCGATCGATCTTCAGCACGAAGTCCATCGGATCGAGCTTGTCCTTGTGGTCCTCCCACCATTTCCGGACGTAGGCCTGGTCGTTGCTCGAAAGTGAGTCGAGGGGCACCTTGGCGATCTTGCGGTTGGTCAGTCGCATGACCACGGTCTTGTCGTCCTCGAGGGCGACAAGCTCGGCCTTCACGGAGCGACCTTCGGTATTGGTGAAAACGCGGGGCTCGGCCCGAAGTGCCGGAGCGCCGAGAAGAACCGCCATGGCTAGCAGGAGAGGCATCTTCATGGCGGAAGTATCCCCGTTTTCCCGGGAAAGGCAAAGGTGAAGCGCCGTTGCGTCACCGTGCAGCAGAGGCCGACAAGGGTGCCGGGCGGGAGCAGGCTTGCCGCAATCCCGTTCTCATCGATGCACTCCGGCATGGATGAGAAAAACATGAGAATCTTTGCTCCGGCGGGCGACAGGGCGCGGAGTCCCTGCCCGTTCACGGGCTCATTGGCGTGGACGGCTGCGGGGGATTCGCTTAGGGTTTTGTGGTGAGCGACTTGGAGGCACGACGCCGTTCCCGGCGACGCTGGACCATCGAGACTGCCGCGAGTTTCGAGGAAGCCGAGCGGCAGACCCGGGAATACTGGCTCGCGGCCAGTCCGGCGGAGCGTCTCAATGCGCTGGAAAACTTGAGGGAGATGATTTATGGCGAGGATCCGACTAGCCGCCGACTTCAAAGATTTCTTGAGCTTGTGCCTCAGCCATGAGGTGCGGTTTCTGGTGATCGGCGGTTATGCGGTCGTGCATTACTCCCGGCCGCGCTACACCGGCGACCTGGATCTGTGGATTGATGCCTCGGAGGAGAACGCGGCTCGGGTCGTTGCCGTGTTGCGCGATTTCGGCTTTTCAGGAGAAGAGATCTCGGAGCGGATGATCACCGACCAGCGGGAGATCATCCGCATGGGCTTCGAGCCGATGCGCCTTGGGCTTTTCACCCGCATCCCGGGCGTGGATTTCGAGGACTGCCTCCCAAGACGCACGACCGTGAAGATCGGGTCCCTCGACGTTCCCTTCGTCGGCCTCGAGGATCTCAAGGCAGCGAAGTGCGCCAGCGGGCGCACCAAGGATCTTCTCGATCTCGAGGAGCTCCCGTGAGGTCCTGGAATTGCCGCGAATGCATTCCGGAATCCTGGCGGGGTCGCCACAGCGAGGGGCCGTTCGTTCCGCGTGCCTTGTCTTTGGCCGATCCGAACTGCGATTTCATGAATCAGGGGGAAGCAACCCTGGACTGGGACTACATCCGGGAATGGTGCACCCGTCACGGGACGCTCGGACTGCTGAAGGAAGCCAGGTTGCGGGCTTCGGAAGTCTGGGAGCCGGGGGGAGTAGTCTCCGGTATCCGCTGAAATTCCGCCGTCACGTTCGCGCCGCCTTGCCCTCCCGCCCGCGGGTTGCCAAGGTCGGCGGCACCCGATGCCCGACTCCTTCGTCCACCTCCACGTTCACACGGAATACTCGCTGCTCGACGGCATGAACCGCTGCAAGCAGCTCGCCAGGCGCGCGAAGGAGCTGGGGATGCCGGCGGTGGCGATGACCGACCACGGCAACCTCTTCGGGGCGGTCGAATTCTTCCAGGCCTGCACCGCCGAGGGCGTGAAGCCGATCTTCGGCTGCGAGATCTACCTCGCCCCGGGCGACATGGCGGACAAGAAGGAGGTCCCGGGTCGCAAGCGCACCACCCACCTGACCCTGCTGGCCGAGACCGACGAGGGCTGGGCCAACCTGCAGAAGCTGGTGACCAGGGGCCACCTGGAGGGCCTCTACTATGGCAAGCCGCGGGTCGATCGGGCGACGCTGCGCGAGTTTCACGAGGGGATCATCTGCCTGACCGGATGCATCTCCGGCCCGGTGAACGAATGGCTGCTCGCCGGAGACCTCGACAAGGCGCGCGAGACGATGGCCGAGCTGGCGGAAATCTTCGGCAGGGACAACACCTACGTCGAAATCCACGACCACGGCCTCGAGAAGCAGCTCGACGTGATGCCGCGCCTGCTGCAGCTCGGCAAGGAACTGGGCCTGAAGCCGGTGGCGGCAAACGACGTCCATTTCCTCAACCGCGAGGACCACGAGGCGCACGACGTGATGATCTGCATCGGCACCGGCAAGCTGCTCATCGACGAGAACCGCATGCGCTACTCCGAGGAGGTCTATTTCAAGACGGCGGACGAGATGCGCGAGCTCTTCGCGGCGGTGCCGCAGGCCTGCGATGCGACGCTCGAAATCGCCGAGCGCTGCAACGTGCGGATGGAGCTGGATGCCACCAGTTCGGAAAAGTATCCGCAGTTCGACTCGCCCGACGGTTCGCCCCGCGACGAGTATTTCCGCAAGGTCTGCTTCGAAGGCCTAGAGAAGCGCTACGGCAAGGAGAAGGCCGCGGATCCGGAGCTGGTCCAGCGGCTCGAGTACGAGATCGACACGATCAACCAGCTGGGGTTCGCCTCCTACTTCCTGATCACCGCCGACTTCATCAACTGGGCGCGGGACAACGACATCCCGGTCGGCCCCGGCCGGGGCTCGGCGGCCGGGTCGCTGGTGGCCTACACCATGGGCATCACCGACATCTGCCCGATGCGCTTCGGGCTGCTCTTCGAGCGCTTCCTCAACCCCGAGCGGATCAGCCCGCCGGACGTCGACATCGACTTCTGCCAGACCCGCCGGCCCGAGGTGATCGAATACGTCCGGCGCAAGTACGGCAGCCGTAGTGTTTCCCACATCATCACCTACGGCACCCTCGGGGCGAAGAGCGTGATCCGCGACGTCGCCCGGGTGATGGGCATCTCCTACGGCGAGGCGGACCAGATCGCCAAGATGATCGAGGCCAAGCCCGGGGTGAAGCTCAAGGGCGAGTGGGACTCGAAGGCCGAGCTGCGCGAGCTGATCGAGAGCTCGACCACCTACCAGGAGCTGTGGGACGCGGCGCTCAAGCTCGAGGGCCTGACCCGCAACGTCGGCGTGCACGCGGCGGGGGTCGTCATCGGCGACCGTCCGCTCGACGACCACGTGCCGCTGACGCTCGCGAGCGAGGGCGAGGTGGTGACCCAGTACGACATGGGGGCGATCACCGAGGTGGGCCTCTTGAAGATGGACTTCCTCGGCCTCAAGAACCTCACGGTGATCCACGAGGCGGTGGAGCACATCCACACGCACACCCCCGATTTCGACATCTTCAAGATCTCGCTGGATGACCACAAGACCTTCGAGATCCTCAATCGGGGCGAGACGATGGGCGTGTTCCAGCTCGAGTCCGGCGGCATGGTCGAGACCTGCCGCAAGTACGGCATCGAGAGGATCGAGGACATCATCGACCTGCTGGCCCTCTACCGTCCGGGCGCGATGCAGTTCATCGACCAGATGATCGAGGTGAAGCGTGGCAAGAAGCCGATGTACGAGCATCCGCTCCTGGAGGAGATCTGCGGCGAGACCTACGGCGTGATGATCTACCAGGAGCAGGTGCAGAATGCGGCCAAGATGCTCGCCGGCTACACGCTCGGCGGCGCCGACCTGCTGCGCCGCGCGATGGGCAAGAAGAAGAAGTCCGAGATGGACAAGCAGCGGAAGACCTTCGTCGAGGGCTGCCGCGAGACCAACGGCATCGACGAAAGGCTGGCCAACGCGATCTTCGACAAGATCGCGATGTTCGCCGGCTACGGCTTCAACAAGTCGCACTCGGCCTGCTACGGCCACATCTCCTACTGGACCGCCTACCTGAAGGCCAACTTTCCGGTCGAGTTCATGTGCGGCCTGCTCTCCAACGAGATCCACAACACCGACAAGATCGGCGTCTTCGTGGCCGAGTGCCACCGGATGGGCATCGAGATCCTGCCGCCGGACCTGAACCGCTCGAAGCTGCGCTTCGCCCCGGAGAAAACCCCGGGCGGGGCGATGGCGATCCGCTACGGGCTGGCCGCGATCAAGAACGTCGGCGGGGGGGCGATGGCCCGGGCCATCGAGGAACGGGAGGCGAACGGCGCCTTCGAGTCGCTCGACGACTTCGCCGACCGGCTCGATTCCAAGGTGATCAACAAGCGGATCCTGGAGAACCTGGTCAAGGCGGGTGCCTTCGACTGGACCGGGGAGACCCGCGCCGCGATGGACTCGCGGCTCGAGAGCGTGGCGGCGAGCGCGTCATCGGCACAGCGCGACCGCGCGGCGGGCCAGGAGGCGCTTTTCGACACCATGGACTTCGGCGGCGCGCCCCAGACCGGTGCCGTGGGGGTGGCGGAGGTCGAGGAGTGGTCCAAGGACGAGCGGCTCGAGATGGAAAAGGAACTGCTCGGCTTCTACGTGACCGGTCACCCGCTGGACAAGTTCCGCAGGATCCTGGACTCCGACCGCTACCACAAGCTGGGGCTGGTCGATGACATCGAGATCCGCAATCCGCGCGACCGCTTCGCCTTCGCCGGCATGGTTCGCAGCGTGGAAACCAAGATGACCCGCAAGGGCAAGCCCTTCGGGATCCTGGTGGTCGAGGATTTCACCGGCTCGCGCGAGGTGGTGGTCTGGGGCGAGAGCTTCGTTCCGGCCCGCGATGCCGGCATATTGGTCTCGGGCAAGGTGATCCGCTTCAAGGGTCAGCTCCAGATCGACGACCGCACCGACTCGCGGCGGATCACCGGCTCCGAGATCAACGAGCTCAAGATGCGGGGCAATGGCACGAGCTCGAAGTTCGTCGAGCTGTCGCTCTGGACCGCGCGGCATTCGGAGCGGGACCTGCAGCAGATCCGCGAGGTGATCGAGGCCCATCCCGGCAAGACCCCGGTGGTGATTCATTTCCAGAACTCCGCCGGCAAGCGGGCGACGGTGGAACTGGGCGAGGCTTTTGCGGTCCGCCGCAGCGCCCAGCTCGAGGCCGCGCTCGGGCGGTGGCTGGCGGAGTGAGGCGGGCGCGATTGTTCATTTTTGATTGAACGATCCTCGGATTCTCCCTATTCGACCGAGCATGCCCGAGCTTGAGGAAAGCGGATCGGTTCCGGTTGCCGGACTGAGCGACCTGGAACGCCAGATCGTCGACTTCTTCGTGGACGGTGTTCGCGTGCTCGGCATGCCGGGATCGGTGGGGGAGATCTACGGCCTGCTCTTCATCAGCCGGGATCCGCTTTCGCTCGACGACCTTGTGCAGCGACTCGGGATCAGCAAGGGCTCGGCCAGTCAGGGCCTGCGGACCCTGCGCGGGCTGGGAGCGGTGAAGGAGGCCGAGGTTCCGGGGATGCGCCGGGCGCACTTCGAGGCGGCGGTCGATCTCAAGCGCCTGGCCGGTGGCTTCATTCGCGAGCAGGTGCGGCCGCACCTCGAGAGCGGCCAGCTCAAGGTCGGCCGGCTTTTCGAGGCGGTGGCCGCCGAGGAGGACCGGGAATCGCGCGAGTTCTACGACGAGCGGGTGGCCAAGCTGGAAGGTTGGATGAAGCGGGCGAGGATGATGCTCCCGCTGATGCAAAAGGTGCTCGGTCAATGACTTCCGGCGCCAGTGAGCCGCTGTGGTACTGCGTGAAGACGCAGCCGAAGCGCGAGCATGTCGCCGCCCGGCACCTGCGCGATCTGGAGGGCGTCGAGGTCTTCTGCCCCCGTCTGCGCTACCGCAAGGCAACGCGCCGCGGCAAGGTCTGGTGGATCGAGGCCCTGTTCCCCGGCTACATCATGGCGCGCTTCGATCTGAGCGAGATGGAGCGCATGGTGATCTACTCGCAGGCGGTGCGGGGCCTGGTGCGATTTGGCACCGAGGTGCCGCCGGTGCCCGAGGAGTTCATTGAGGTCCTCCGGGCCGAGGTCGCCCGCCACGCCGAAGAGTCGGGCGAGGAGGAAACCCTGACGGTGGCCCCGCGGATCGAGGCGGGGGAGGAGATCGAGATCGCCAGTGGGCCGCTCGGGGGATTCCGGGGCGAGGTGGTGGCGGTGCTGCCCGGCCGCGAGCGGGTCAAGGTGCTGCTGGAGTTTCTCGGCGAACCCCACGTGGTCGAGGTCGATCTCTTCAGTCTGCTGCTGCCCCGAAAGCCCTTGCCCTGAAGAGGAAAACAAGGATCCCCCTAATTTGTTCATTTTGGATTGAACAATTCACTCAATCCGCCATGCATGGACCCGTTGCCGCCACCGCTGGCCGGCAATTTCCCAGCTTCCCGACCCCACCCCTCCGGTTTTGTCCGATTTCGGGCAATCGACCAAGGGCGGCAGCGTGTCCGGAAGCCCGCTGAACCATGATCCAGGACGTTTCGGAATTCCGTGGCCGGACCGCGGTCGTGACCGGTGGAGCCGGGTTCGTGGGCTCGCACCTGGTGGACCGCCTGCTGGCCGACGGCCTCAAGGTGGTGGCCCTCGACAACTTCGTCACCGGCAAGGCCGGCAACCTGAGCCACCTCGAAGGGAACCCCGGTTTTCGATTCATCGAGCAGGATGTGTCGGAGCCCTACGCGATCGAGGGCAAGGTGGATCTCGTGTTCCACATGGCCTCGCCGGCGAGTCCGATCGACTACGTCGGGATCCCCATCGAGACGCTCAAGGCGGGATCCTACGCCTCCCACCACGCGCTGGATCTTGCGAAGGAACACGGCGCCACCTTCCTGCTGGCCTCCACCTCGGAAGTCTACGGAGACCCCGAGGTGCATCCCCAGCCGGAATCCTACTGGGGCAACGTCAACCCGATCGGCGTGCGCTCCTGCTACGACGAGGCCAAGCGCTACGCCGAGGCGGTCACGATGGCGTATCGCCGCGTTCACAAGCTCGATACGAAGATCGTCAGGATCTTCAACACCTACGGTCCGCGCATGCGCCTCGACGACGGGCGCGTGGTGCCTGCCTTCATCGGTCAGGCCCTTCGCGGGGAGCCGATGACGATTTTCGGCGACGGAAGCCAGACCCGCTCGTTCTGCTATGTGAGCGATCTGGTCGATGGAATCTGGCGCCTGGCCCGGAGCAATTTCCACGAACCGGTGAACTGCGGCAACTCCAACGAGATGAGCATCCGCGCGTTTGCCGAGGCGATCGCCCGGATCTCCGGCGTCGAGCTCACCGTCGAGGACCGGCCGCTGCCGCCGGACGATCCGAAGGTCCGCCAACCGGACATTTCCCGTGCCCGGGAAGTGCTCGAATGGGAGCCCCGGGTGGCCTTTGACGACGGCATCCGCCGGACGATCGATTACTTCAAGGGCGAACTCGCCCCCGCCTGAGTCCTCTCTTTTCCGGAAACACTTCATGAGCAGCAACCACAAGTTGTCAAAAGACGCCGTCATCGGCGTGGTGGGCCTGGGCTACGTCGGCCTCCCGCTGCTGCTGGCCTACGCGCGCGCCGGCTACCGGGCGGTCGGCTTCGACATCGATCCCGCCAAGCCCGAGGCGCTGCTCGACGGCCGGACCTACATCAAGCACATCCCCGACGAGCAGGTCTCGGCGGCAAAGGCGGCGGGAACGCTGGATGCCACCACCGACTTCTCCCGCGTCGGCGAATGCGACGCCCTCATCCTCTGCGTTCCCACCCCCCTCGACGAGCACTTCGAACCCGACCTCAGCTACGTCATCCGCACCATCGAGGCCATCGTGCCGGGCCTGCGGGCCGGCCAGGTGGTCAGCCTCGAAAGCACCACCTATCCGGGCACCACCGACGAGGAACTGGTCACGCGGATCGAAGCCGCCGGCTTCAAGGTGGGGGTCGACGTGCATGTGGTCTATTCGCCCGAAAGGGAGGACCCCGGGAACCCGGACTACGCGGCGACGAACATCCCCAAGGTCGTCGGCGGCGTCACGCCGGCCTGCCTGGAGGCGGGCGTGGCCCTTTACGCCGCGGTCTTCGACGAGGTCGTGCCCGTCAGCTCATGCAAGGTGGCCGAGCTGACCAAGCTGCTCGAGAACATCTACCGCGCGGTCAACATCGGCCTGGTCAACGAGCTCAAGGTCGCCGCCGACCGCATGGGCATCGACATCTGGGAGGTCATCCGGGCGGCCTCGACCAAGCCCTTCGGCTTCAAGCCCTTCTATCCGGGGCCGGGCCTTGGCGGACACTGCATTCCGATCGATCCCTTCTACCTGACCTGGAAGGCCCGCGAGTACGGGGTCCACACCCGCTTCATCGAGCTGGCCGGGGAGATCAACCGCGGCATGCCCGACTACGTCATCCATCGTACGATGGAGGCGCTCAACACCCGCGGCAAGGCGGTCAAGGGCAGCCGCATCCTGCTGATGGGCCTCGCCTACAAGCCGGATGTCGATGACATGCGCGAGTCGCCGACCTTCCACCTGTTGGATGGCTTCAAAAACCTCGGTGCGGAGGTGGCCTACTTCGATCCCCACGTGCCGGTCGTGGGTCCTACCCGCGAGCACATGGACTGGGCCGGCGTGGAATCGATCGAATGGTCGGAAGCGACGGTCCGGGCCTTCGATTGCGTGGTCATCGCCACCCACCACCGGGCCTTCAAGCTCGACGAGCTCGCCGCCTGGTCCGACCTGATCGTCGACACCCGCAACGCCATGGCCGCGGTGACGACCGCCGAAGACCGGGTGGTCAAGGCGTGAATATGGAGCGCGGCTTTGCAAGCCGCCATCGCCGACTGCCGCCGTTGCTGTCTTGATAAGAACCGACCTTCGACTACAATTCTCGACTGTGAAGGGAACCGCGCCCACTTATCGCTACATCGTCCGCACTCCCGGTGTGCGCGGAGGGCATCCCCGTGTGGAAGGCACCCGTATCGCCGTCCACGACGTGGTGGCGTATCACCTGCTTGGAAATTCGGTGGAGGAAATCGCGGGTCGATTCGACGATCTCACCCTGTCCCGGATCTACGAATGTCTTGCATTCTACGAGGACCATCGTGAGGAAATCGAGAAGCTCGCCTTGGAATCCATCGAAACCCGGGATTCTTGAGGATCTTTCTGGATCATGACGTGCCTCGGCAGATTGCCGAGGCGCTTGAACGACACGGCCACGAGGTCGGCCAACTCAAGGATGAGTTGCCGATGGACGCCCCGGATTCTGCGGTCCTCGACCATGCCATTCGAACCGGGCGTGTTCTGATCACCTGCAACCGCGATGATTTCATCCGGGAGGCCGAAAACCGTGAGCACGCGGGCTTGATCATCTTGATTCGACGGCGAAGCTCCGTGGCCGAGCAAGGACATTTGCTGCGGCTTCTCAGGATCGCCGGAGAAGACGGAATCACTGGTAATATCAACTTCGCTTGATCCCGCCGGGCGCGGCCGCCGGGCCCCAAGACTGTGGCTTGGAAAGCCGCGCTCCCCATCCCCATGAAAAAACTCTTCATCGCCGGACACCGCGGCATGGTCGGCTCCGCGCTGGTTCGCGAGGCCGGGAAGCGCGGTGGCTTCGAGTTGGTCACCGCGGGCCGCGACCGGGTCGATCTTTGCAACCAGTCCGAGACTTTCGGCTTCCTCGCCGGGGAGAAGCCGGACGTCGTCATCATCGCCGCGGCCAAGGTCGGGGGCATCCACGCCAACTCGACCTATCCCGCCGACTTCATCTACGAGAACCTGGCCATCGCCTCGAACTGCGTCGAAGGCTGCCGGCGGGCCGGTGTCGGGCGGGTGCTCTTTCTCGGCTCATCCTGCATCTATCCGAAGCTGGCGCCGCAGCCGATGCCCGAGGACTGCCTGCTGACGAGCCCGCTGGAGGTCACCAACGAGGCCTACGCCATCGCCAAGATCGCCGGACTGAAGCTCTGCCAGCACTACCGTGCCCAGCACGGCCTGGTGTATCACTCGGCGATGCCGACCAACCTCTACGGCCCCGGCGACAACTATCACCCCGAGAACTCGCACGTGATCCCGGCACTGATCCGGCGCTTCCACGAGGCGAAGGAGTCCGGGGCGGAACGCGTGACGATCTGGGGCACGGGCACCCCGCGCCGCGAGTTCCTGCATGTCGACGACCTCGCCGCCGCCTGCTTCCATCTTCTCGCCCTTGAAGATCCGCCCGATTGGGTGAATGTCGGGGTGGGGGAGGACGTCACCATTCTCGAGCTTGCCACCCTGGTGGCGAAAACGGTTGGCTACGAAGGCCGGATCGAGACCGATCCGTCGAAGCCCGACGGCACCCCGCGCAAGCTCATGGACGTGTCCCGGATCAAGGCCACCGGCTGGTCGCCGGCGATCGGCCTGGAGGAAGGCCTCGCCGATGCCTATCAGGACTTCCTCGCCTCGCTTGAAGCCGGAGTGGCGCGGTTGTGAGCGAGGAGCAAAGAGTCAGGAGCACAGAGACAGATGTTCCGGTTTGAGGAGCTTGAAATCTGGCAGCGTGCTGCGGCCATCAGCCGTCCATTGTTTGAGTTGGCAGATCAGCTTGAAAATCGACGGAAGTTCCGCTGGGCCGAGCAGCTTCGGGCTGCAGTTCTCAGTATCACGAACAACATCGCCGAAGGCTCCGGTAGCTTTTCAAAAGCGGAGCTTGCCCAGTTTCTCAACTTTGCCAGACGCTCTGTCTTTGAAACAGCAAACATCTTGATGCTTGTCGACGGCGAGGGTTCGATTGCCGAAGTCGAAGCCCATTTGGCAGAACTGGACGAGATCAGCCGAATGATCACCGGCTTCCGCAAAACACTTCTCTAACTCTCTGCTCTCAGCTCATCCCTCTCTGCTCAACATGAAAAAAGCCCTCATCACCGGCATCACCGGCCAGGACGGATCCTATCTCGCCGAGTTTCTTCTCGAGAAAGGTTACGAGGTCCACGGCATCAAGCGCCGGGCTTCCCTGTTCAACACCGAGCGGGTCGACCACATCTATGAGGATCCGCACGTCGAGCACGCCCGTTTCCGGCTGCACTACGGCGACCTGACCGACAGCTCGAACCTGACGCGCATCCTCAGCGAAGTTCAGCCGGACGAGGTTTACAATCTCGGCGCCCAGTCGCACGTCGCCGTGTCCTTCGAGTCGCCCGAATACACGGCGGATGTCGATGCGCTCGGGGCGCTGCGCCTGCTCGAAGCCATCCGCTTTCTCGGGATGGAGAAGACGACACGCTTCTATCAGGCCTCGACCTCCGAGCTCTACGGGCTCGTCCAGGAAATTCCCCAGACGGAGACCACACCCTTCCATCCCCGCTCGCCCTACGCGGTGGCGAAGATGTATGCCTACTGGATCACGGTGAACTACCGGGAGGCCTACGGCATCTACGCCTGCAACGGCATCCTCTTCAACCACGAGTCGCCCCGCCGCGGCGAGACCTTCGTCACCCGCAAGATCACCCGCGCCATCGCCAACATCGCCCAGGGCCTGGAGCAGTGCCTCTACCTCGGCAACATGGACGCGCTTCGCGACTGGGGTCACGCCAGGGACTACGTCCGGATGCAATGGATGATGCTCCAGCAGGACGAAGCCGAGGACTTCGTCATTGCCACCGGCAAGCAGATCTCGGTGCGCGACTTCGTGCGGCTCTCGGCAATGCACGCCGGGATCTCCCTCGAGTTCTCCGGCGAAGGCCTCGACGAGATTGCCACGGTGACCGCCGTCGAGGGCGACCATGCCCCCGGCGTGAAGGTCGGGGATGTGATCGTGAAGGTCGATCCCCGCTACTTCCGTCCCGCCGAGGTGGAAACGCTCCTCGGCGACCCGACCAAGGCCAAGGAAAGGCTCGGCTGGGTGCCGGAGATCACCGTCGAGGAAATGTGTGCCGAGATGGTGGCCTCCGACCTCGAGGTTGCCCGTCGCCACGCCCTTCTCAAGGCCCACGGCCACCACGTCTCGGTCGCCAAGGAGTAAGATCGGGAAGAGGAATGCGGTAGGCGGCAAGCGTAGTACGACAAAAGCCTCCCAAAACGATGTCTCGCCCTCATTTCCGATTCCAGGATCTCGAAGTGTGGCAGGATGCTTCAGGTCTGGCGGTGGTGTTTCACGAGGTGGCGGCCAAGCTCGAAGAGCGGCGTTTTTATCGATATGCCGAACAACTTCGTGGAGCTGGGCTCTCGCCTTCCAACAACATCGCAGAGGGTTCGGCGAGCCACCACGACAAGGAGTTCATCCAGTTCCTGAACATCGCCCGGCGCTCGACAGCTGAGCTGGCGTCGATGGCATTGAGCTTCGAGAAGATGCAGCTCATCGCACCAACGGACACTGATCAACTCCTGGAGCAGGCGGATAAGGTCGCCCGCAAATTGACTGCATTCATTCGTCATCTGGGCTCGAAGCAATGATCGCTTGCCTCTTCCCGCTTCCCGCTTCCCGACCATGACCAAAGTTTTTGTCAGCGGCTGCTACGACATCGTTCACGGCGGCCACCTCCAGTTCTTCGAGGAGGCTCGTGCGCTCGGGGATCACCTGACGGTGTCCTTCGCTTCCGAGGAGGTGCTGTGGATCCACAAGCGCCGCAAGCCGTCCATTCCCGACGAGCACAAGAAGGCGCTGCTCGAGGGCATGCGGGTCGTGGATGCGGTCGTGATCGGCGACAGCCACGAGGAAGGGCTCGACTTCAAGGACCACTTCCTGCGGATCCAGCCCGACATCCTCGCCGTCACCGAGGATGACCAGTACGGCCAACTCAAGCGCGACCTGTGTGACCAAGTCGGCGCCCGCTACGTCGTCCTGCCGAAGACACCGCCGCGCTTCGCGCCGGTCTCGACCTCGTCCATCGTGCGCTGGGTCCAGGCCCCGACCGAGGCACCGCTTCGCGTCGATTTTGCCGGCGGTTGGCTCGACGTTCCGCGCTTCGCCCGCGACGGGGCCTTCGTGGTCAACTGCGCGATCTCACCGCTCGTCTCGCTCCGCGAATGGCCCTACGAAAGGCAGGCGGGACTGGGAGGCAGCGGAGCCTGGGCGCTGCTCAACGGCCGCTGCGGGATCGAGTCGGAGATCGAACTCGGCGTCGGATGGCAGGATCCCGCGGTGATCCGCGAGACCGGCCTCTGCGTGTGGCGCTCGGGTCAGACCCCCGTCCTCGATTTCAAGCAGAGCGGCGACTTTCTCAAGGGCCGCCTGGCGATCCTCTGGACCGGGAAGATGCACGACACGCCGGGCGTCGTCGACCTGCCGCGCGACTACGACGGCATCGCCCGCTCCGGTGCCATCGCGCGCGAGGCGGCGCTCGCGTCCGACCTGTCCGGCCTGGCCGAGGGGATCTCAACCTACCACCAGACCCAGCTCGACGAGGGCATGGATCCGCTGCCGGAAATCACCGGGGCTCTCGCCCGCAAGTACTGCGGCGGCGGCTACGGCGGCTACGCGCTCTACCTTTTCCCCGACGAGGCATCGCGCACCAGGGCCCTCGCGGAGCACGACGCGCTGCGCTCGGTCGAGCCGTTCTGCCGGTAGGAGTGGCGCTTTCCAAGCGCCATGAGAAGGGCGGGCGATCTTCAGATCGCGTTTAGTGGGCCGCTTTTCCTGACGCTCAGAATCAACATTAGATCCCGCCGCAATCTGCGGCTAAAAGCCGCCATGCCCCGGTATGGCGCTTGGAAAGCGCCACTCCCATGCTCACCCGTTCCGTCATCGGCCTGCCGCTGGCCTGCACCGACTACGCGGGGGCGATCGAGTGGATTCTTTCCCAGGCCTTCGCCTCGACCCGCACCGTTGCCGTGGAGGCGGCGAACACGCACGTCGCGGCGATGGCCCGTCACGACCCGGAATTCCGGAAGTCCATCGGGCGCTTCGACCTGATCGTGCCCGACGGCATGCCGCTGGTCTGGTCGCTGAACCTCCAGCTCCCGCCGCACGAAAAACTCAAGGACCGGGTCTATGGCCCGACGCTGATGCGGGAAACGCTGCGGGCGACCGACGGTCAGCCCGGGTTTCGGCACTTCCTCCTCGGCGGCGCGCCGGAGACCCTGGAAAAACTGGAAGAAAATTTCGCCCGCGACTTTCCCCGGGCGGTGCTTGCCGGCAGCTACTCGCCGCCTTTCGGCGAATGGCCGGACGACGAGTTTGATCGCATCCATGCCGCCATCGAGCACTCCGGAGCCAACCTGATCTGGGTCGGGCTCGGCTGCCCCAAGCAGGAGCACTGGATCGCCCGCCACAAGGACCGCCTGCCGTCCGGCGTCTATTTCGGCATCGGTGCCGCCTTCGCCTTTCATGCCGGCGAGGTCTCGCAGGCGCCGCCCTTTCTCCAGAAGAACGGCCTCGAATGGCTCTACCGCCTCGCCGCCGAACCCCGCCGCCTGTTCAAGCGCTACGTGGTCCACAACTCCCTCTTCCTCTTCTACTCCCTCCTCGACCACGCGAAAAAGTAAAAGCGGAAACGCTAAAATACTGAAAAGCTGAAATGATGTGGTTCAATCCCTTCAGGACGGTTTCGGCTTCCCCCATTTCAGCGTTTCAGATTTTCAGCATTTCAGCGTTTACCCCATGCACCTCCATCCCAGCGATACCCTGCCCCGCCACCACAAGGAAACCCTGCTTGGCCAGAAGGGCTGCGTCCTCTGGTTCTGCGGGCTTTCCGGTTCCGGAAAGTCGACCATTGCCAATGCCCTCGAGCACGTGCTCCACGAAAAGGGCCGCTTTGCGGTCCGGCTCGATGGGGACAACCTGCGGGGCGGGCTCAACAGCAACCTCGGCTTCAGCGACAACGACCGGCTGGAAAACATCCGCCGCACCGCCGAACTCGCGAAAGTCCTGGCGGCCAACGGCGTGATCGTCCTGTGCTCACTGATCACCCCGCGCGGGGCCTTCCGCGACCTGGCCCGGGGCATTCTCGGCAAGGATTTCCACGAGTTCTACGTCAAGGCCAACTACGCCACCTGTGAGGCCCGCGACCCGAAGGGCCTCTACGCCAAGGCCGCCGCCGGCGAAATCAAGGACTTCACCGGTCTCGACAGCGCCTTCGAGGAACCGCAGTACCCGGACCTGGTCCTCGATACCGAACACGCCAGCGCCCGCGACTCGGTCTTCGAGATCCTCGAATACCTCCGCGACAAGGGAATCACCACGTAGCCAGGGGTCAAAAGCGCCGGAGGTGCGCAGGCCCGTCACCACGGGGTTCACCCCGTGGTCTCCGCGCCAAGCAAAGCCCCAAGTTCCAGAGGGGCGTCGGCGCGGCCCGACTCGGGACCCGTCATTCCAAATCCTCACCAAGTCAGGCAACTTACCAATTAATCCTTGCCTCACCCGGGACAAGCCTCTTTTCTCCGCGCCCCGCAAGGGAAGTCAGACACTCCGGTCCGACGTCATTTGCAGCCTCTTTCAGCTTCTCAGCGTTTCAAAATTTCAGCGTTTAACAGGATGCCCAGCTACAACCTTTCCCATCTCGACCAGCTCGAAGCGGAGGCGATCTTCATCCTCCGCGAGACGGCGGCGCAGTTCCAGAATCCGGGCCTGCTGTTCTCCGCGGGCAAGGACTCGATCGTGATGGCGTGGATCGCCCGCAAGGCCTTCCACCCGGCCAAGCTGCCCTTCCCGCTGGTCCACGTCGACACCGGCCACAATTTCCCCGAGACCATCCAGTACCGCGACGAGTTCGCCGAAAAGCTCGGCGCGCGGCTCGTGGTCGGATCGGTCCAGGAGTCCATCGACAAGGGCCGCGTGGTCGAGGAGAAGGGACCCGACGCCTCGCGCAACCGCCTGCAGACGACCACCCTGCTCGACACCATCGAGGAGCAGCAGTTCGACGCCGTGCTCGGCGGTGGCCGGCGCGACGAGGAAAAGGCCCGCGCCAAGGAGCGCTTCTTCTCGCACCGCGACGACTTCGGCCAGTGGGACCCCAAGAACCAGCGCCCCGAGCTGTGGAATCTCTTCAACGGCCGCATGCACCCCGGCGAGCACTTCCGCGTCTTCCCGCTGTCCAACTTCACCGAGATGGACATCTGGATGTACATGAAGCGCGAAGGCATCGTTCTCCCCAGCCTCTACTACGCCCACGAGCGCGATACCCTCGTCCGCAATGGCACGATCCTTGCCGTCAGCGAGTTCGTCCAACCGCGTGAGGGCGAGGAAGTCGTCAATCGCCGGATCCGCTTCCGCACCATGGGCGACGCGACCATCACCGGCGCCGTCGAGTCCGATGCCGACACCATGGACAAGATCATCGAGGAAGTCGCCGCCGCCCGCCAGACCGAGCGCGGCAACCGCGCCGACGACAAACGCTCCGAAACCTCGATGGAAGATCGGAAGAAGGAAGGCTATTTCTAAGCCCACCTGCGGCGGGAGTGCCAAGTGATCGGTGATCGGTGATCAGTGGTCTTGAACGATGGCAACAGTCTCTCCAACTCCACTTCGCAAGTTCACCCTTTACCTCATCGACTTGAAGAACCTTCAAACTCCCGAGACGACGACACGGATCACCGATCACTGATCACTCGGCACTTTCCCATGGATTTACTTCGATTTACAACCGCCGGCAGCGTCGACGACGGCAAGTCGACCCTCATCGGCCGCCTGCTCTACGACTGCAAGTCGATCTTCGAGGACCAGCTCGAGGCCGTCGAGGCCAGCTCGAAGCGCCGCGGCGACGAGAACGTGAACCTCGCGCTGCTCACCGACGGCCTCAAGGCCGAGCGCGAGCAGGGGATCACCATCGACGTTGCCTACCGCTACTTCGCCACGCCCAAGCGGAAGTTCATCATCGCCGACACCCCGGGTCACATCCAGTACACCCGCAACATGGTGACCGGCGCCTCGACCGCCAACCTCGCCATCATCCTCATCGACGCCCGCAAGGGCGTGATCGAGCAGACCAAGCGCCACAGCTTCATCGCCAACCTGCTGCGCATCCAGCACGTCGTCGTCTGCATCAACAAGATGGACCTCGTCGACTACTCGCAGGAGACCTACGACCAGATCGTCCGGGACTACCAGGAGTTCGCCTCGCGCCTCGACAACATCGTCGAGATCACCCCGATCCCGATCTCGGCGCTCAACGGCGACAATGTCGTCGACCCGTCGAAGAACATGCCCTGGTACCAGGGGCCGTCGCTGCTCTACCACCTCGAGCACGTCTACGTCGGCGGCGAGGAGAACCACGTCGATGCCCGCTTCCCGGTGCAGTGGGTGATCCGTCCGCAGAGCGACGAATGGCACGACTTTCGCGGCTACGCCGGACGTGTCGCCGGCGGCGTCTTCAAGCCGGGCGACGAGGTCATGGTCATGCCCTCGGGTTTCCAGTCGAAGATCAGGGAGATCCACACCGCGGACGGACCGCTCGAGGAGGCCTTCGCGCCGCAGAGCGTCACGCTCACGCTGCACGACGAGATCGACATCTCGCGGGGCGACATGATCGTCAAGAAGAACAACCCGCCGGAGGTCGCACAGGATCTCGAGGCGATGATCTGCTGGTTCTCGAACAAGCCGATGCAGCACCGCGCCAAGCTCATCCTCCGGCAGACGACCCGCGAGATGCAGGCGGTGGTGCGCGAGGTCAGGTACCACGTCGACATCAACACCCTGCACAAGGTCGAGGGCATCGACGGCTTCGCCATGAATGACATCGGCCGCATCACCCTGCGCACCGCGAGCCCGGTCATCCACGACAGCTACCGCCGCAACCGCCAGACCGGCTCCTTCATCCTCGTCGACCCCGGCACCAACGAAACCGTCGCCGCCGGGATGATTGTCTGAGGGTAAAAGCTGACCCCCCTTCGCCAAGGCTACGGAGGGCAGGATACGGAAAAGCTAAAAAGCTGAAATCAGCTTGGCAACGGACCGCCGATCTCCGAATCGGCATCCGGTCGGACGGACCGCACGACCCCAGTCGCGCCCCGAGGAGATAACGAGGAGCGCACTCGACAGCGCGAAGCGCCCCTCTTCATTTCAGCATTTCAGTTTTCAGCATTTCAGCGTTTATTGAGCCAATGCAACTGGTCATCGACCTTCCTCCCCGCGAAGAGCAGCTCGCCTTCAACCGGCGTCGCTGGGAGGAACTGTGCGCCGACCCCGAGCTCGCGAAGCTCCCTGGCCGCATCGAGACCAACGCCCACGGCCAGATCCTCATGAGCCCTCCACCTGCTGGCAAACACAGTGACCGTCAGGGCGAGATTGCCTTCCGCCTCCGCAGTCTGCTGGGGGGCAAGGCACTCCCCGAATGCCCCGTGTCCACCCTCGATGGCGTCCGTGCGGCCGACGTCGGCTGGTATTCCGAGGCACGCTTCGCCGAGGTCGACGGTCAGATCGCCTTCGAACGCGCACCCGAGATCTGCGTCGAGGTCCTGTCGCCGAGCAACACCGCCTCCGAGATGCGCGAGAAGCGCAAGCTCTACTTCGACGCCGGAGCCGACGAAGTCTGGCTCTGCCACGACGACGGCCACCTCGAGTTCTTCACGGCACCGGATGTCACCGTCCCGACCTCAGCCCTCTGTCCCGACTTCCCGGTGACGATCTGAGGGCCGTACGATTTCAGACATTCGTGTCCGACCCCCGAAGCCCCACTCCTGGGCTCTTCCTTTCAGCATTTCAGTTTCCAGCGTTTCAGCGTTTACTCCAGAAGTCCACGTCAGACTTGATCATTTGACCCCATCGTCTGATTCATTACCATTGACCTTATGAAGTATCGGATCCGCCTCATAGAAGCCGACGAAGGTTGGTCGGTTTCGTGCTTGGATCTTCCTGGATGCCATTCGCAGGGGGCGACTCGGGAAGAGGCTCTTGAAGCCATTCGGGAAGCCATCATCGGATGGCTTGAGGTCGAAGCCGAAGAGTCGGGAATCCGAAGTACGGAGACCCTGGACGTCGCCATTTGATGCCGAAGATTCCGGGCATTGGCCAGCGGGATGCCTTCGCGTTTTCAAGAAGCTCGGCTACCGAATTGCCAGACAGTCGGGCCACATCATCATGACGGATGGCCAGAATCGACTGACCATTCCGAGGCACAATCCAATCAACGCGATCACCATGGGAGCGATCGCGAAGGATGCAGGCCTGACTCCGGATCAATTTCGAGATCTTCTGTAGCTGAACCATGCCCTCATCGGGCAAGAAAGATCCGGGAAACTGAAGAGCGAAGCGCCTCTCTTCATTTCAGCTTTTGCCCTCGCTAGCGCTCACGCCATGCCAGTTTGGCTTCGCCGTAAGAAGGGTCGCTATCGCTCCTGCCGCATTCAGCGTTTTAGGATTTCAGCTTTTACTCATGCGCCTCCTCGTCACCGGTGGCTCCGGCTTCATCGGCAGCAACTTGGTCCGCCTTGCCATCGGACGCGGTCACCAGGTCCTCAACCTCGACAAGCTCACCTACGCCGCCAATCCGGCCTCGCTCACCGACCTTGACGGCCACCCGGGCTACCACTTCCTCCAGGCCGACATCGCCGATGCCGACGCGGTCCGCGCTGCCTTCTCCGATTTCCAGCCGGAAAGCCTCATCCACCTCGCGGCCGAAACCCATGTCGACCGCTCCATCGACGACCCGGGCGACTTCATCCAGACCAACGTCACCGGCACCTCCACCCTCCTCCAAGCCGCCCGCGATTTCTGGCTCAACCCGCCCCCCGTAGCCTCGGCGAAGGAGGGTCCGCGCTCCCCGCTCCCCACTCCCCGCTTTCTCCATCTTTCCACCGACGAAGTCTTCGGCAGTCTCGGCACCGACGATCCACCCTTCACGGAATCCAGTCCCTACGCGCCCCGCTCGCCTTACTCCGCCAGTAAGGCTGCGGCCGATCACCTCGTTCGCGCCTGGAGCGCCACCTACGGCCTGCCGGCCACCGTCGTCCACCCCTGCAACATCTACGGTCCCTGCCAGTTCCCGGAAAAGCTCATCCCGCTCGTCATCCTCAAGGCCCTCCGCGGCGAGACCATTCCCATCTACGGCGACGGCCGCCAGGTCCGCGACTGGCTCCACGTCGACGACCTCGCCGAAGCCCTCCTTCTCCTTCTCGAGCGCGGCCGCCCGGGTCAAAGCTACAACCTCGGCGGCGGCCACGACCTCCCCAACCTCGACCTCGTCACCAAGCTCCTGCGGATCCTCGACGATCTTACTGAAGCACCGAAACACCGATCCGCCGAAACATCGGTCCACCACGTCCCCGACCGCCCCGGCCACGACTTCCGCTACGCCCTCGACTCCTCCAAGGCCCGGACGGAACTCGGCTGGCAACCCCGGCGGTCCCTCGACACCGGCCTGCGGCAGACCGTCGAATGGTATCTCGACCACGAGTCCTGGTGGCGCCCTCTCCTCGACCAAAGCAACCCACTCCAGCGCCGCGGGTTGCCAGCCGCAAAGCCCGCCATCTGAAGGGGCGATCGGAAAAGGGGAGCGCCGGCGTCCCGCCGGCAGCGTTCGGCATCTTGCCGAGCGCATCTTCAGCCTTCCACCGTCGCGAAACGGCAGCGACACAGCATGTCCTCCTGGACGGATCCCGTTCGCCAACAGCGCCTCATCTTCACACAAATTTCGTTCAAAAAAAATTGAACAACCCAATCCATCGACCATGCTTCTGGGCGTGTCCTTCGGGTCACACCACACATGGCGGCCCTCCGGCCGAGGAGATCAGGGAAGGTGACCGCTCAGGTTCTCACCAAGGGCGGCAGCGTGTTTGGAATAAACGCTGAAAAGCTGACCCTCCTTCGCCAAGGCTACGGTGGGCAAGAATCTGAGATACCATCCTTCGGTCGTTCGCCTCAAAGTCCGAAGTGGCCACCCGCCCTCGCAGCTCCGATCTTCTCCCGCCTCCCGCCTCCCGCCTCCCGCCTCCCGCCTCCCGCCTCCCGCCTCCCGCCTCCCGCCTCCCGCCTCCCGCCTCCCGCCCATCGCTCGGAGAGCGACCGCTGGACCTTCCGACGGCGGCGCAGCCGCCTCTCCATTTCAGCATGTGCTCCATGATTTCCGCTCTCCAACCCATCCTTGAGGGAAGTCCGGACATCGATCTTGCGATCCTTTTTGGCTCCTTCGCCGAGGGCCGTTCGGGTCCCTCCAGCGATCTCGACCTCGCGGTCTCCTGCGGTGCGGCGATGACCCCGGAACGTCGGCAGGAGCTTTCCGACCGGATTGCCGGGAAGACGGGACGGAGCGTCGATATCATCGACCTGGCGACCACCGGAGGAGCCTTGCTCGGCAGGGTTCTTCGTCATGGCCAAACCTTGGTTGACCGCCGGGCTGGTGCCCGTGGACTTCTCTACGAGCGCCTTCTCGACTGGCAGGAGGATCTTCGACCCGCGGTCGAGGACATGATGAGCCAGCGACGGCAGCGCCATTTTCCGCTCAGTCATGGATAGCCACCTCATTCAGCGGAAACTTGACTCGCTCGGGCGTTGCCTCGCCCGCATCGAGGCAAAGCGCCCCGCCGATTCCGCCGCGCTGGTCGGTGACGTCGATCTTCAGGATATCCTCAGTGTCAAACCGTATCAGGAAAAGCAGGTCAAAAAAGCGATCGAAGAAGTCGAGCAATGAAAACAGTCGATCAGTATCACAAATGGGTGGAGTGGTCCGAGGAGGATCAGGCCTATATCGGGAAGTGCCCGGACTTGATCACGGGGATTCACGGCGACGATCCGGTGCAGGTGTTCAAGGACCTGTGTGAGGTACTTGAAGATGTGATTAGCCATTTCCAAGGGACGGGACGAGAACTTCCGAAGTCGAAGACCCGCCCCATGATGGAAGTCGCCTGAGCCCCTGAAAACCTCCCAAGTCACACCCTTCGACCTTCCAGGCCCCACTCCCGACGCCTCCTGGGAACACTTCAGCCCCCCGACCCCGAAACACCATCTCCTTCCTTCCCGCCCTCCGTCTTGTCGCGCCGTAGCCTTGGCGAAGGGGGGGCAGTGTTTAAGCATCTACTCTCATGAATCCTCACATCAAGCCGCATCTTCCGGCACTCGAGGTATTGTGCCAGCAATTTGGTGTGTCTTCATTGCGAGCGTTTGGATCGGTGCTCCGCCAGGATTTCAGTGCGGATAGCGACATCGATTTGCTTGTCGAATTCGACGACTCCGACTTGGTGAATGAATTCCAGAGATTTTTTGGCTTCAAGGAAGCCGTGGAACAGCTTCTGGATCGTCCTGTCGATCTTGTCACCTCGAGGTCTTTGGTGAATCCTCATTTCAAGAAGGAATTGGAGGAGACCAGCGAAGCCCTTTATGCGGCATAGGCTCCAGGCCATTCGGCACGATTTGCTGACCGCGATTGATGAAATCGGCGGCTTTGTGGCAGGTAAGAACTCGAATCATTGCGTTCTCATCTGGAATCCATTGATGCGGATGGGTCTCACTGAAACACCGGTCCCTGCCTCTTCATCTTCCTTTGCGCTCTTCCCGTCTTCCTGACCCCCGAAGCCTTGGCGAAGGAGGTTGCAGCTAAATTCCGATTCCACCACCCACTGATCACTGATCACCGATCACTCGGCACCAAAACAATGCCCCGCCTGTCTCCAGATCGACGTGATGCCATCCTTGAGAGCGTCAAGGTTCTCAAGCCTGCCGCGGTCTACTTGTTCGGCTCCTACGGCACCGACCGACAGCATCCTGGGTCGGACCTCGATCTCGCGATCCTGACATCGACCCCGCTCGATCCTGTCGAACTCTTTGAACTCGGCAACCACCTGGCCGAACGTCTCCACCTGGAGGTGGACCTCGTTGATCTCGACCGCGCCTCGACGGTCATGCGCAAGGAGGTCCTGCGCACTGGCGAACGATTGCAGGCGGCCGACCTTTCCGCAGCCCGCCAGTTCGAGATGCTGGCGCTTTCCGACTACGCCCGGCTCAATGAAGAGCGCGCGGAGATCCTCGCCCGATGAGTGACGACATCGTCCGGAACAAGACCGCGATCATCCGACGTTGTGTGGCCCGGATCGCCGAGGAATACCAAGGCAACCCTGCCCGCCTCGACGATTTCACGATTCAGGATGCCATCGTCCTGAACCTTCTCCGCGCCTGCGAAGCGGCGATTGATCTCGCCATGCACCACGTTGCCGAGAACAAGCTCGGAGTCCCGCAATCCAGTCGCGACGCCTTCCGCCTGATTGAGAATTCGGGCGCGCTCTCGGCCGGGACCGCCCGCGCGCTCAGCAACATGGTCGGCTTCCGCAACATCGCCGTCCACGCCTATCAGGAACTCCAGCGTCCTATCCTCGAAGCCATCCTCGACCGTCATCTCCCCGACTTCGAACGGTTCATCAAGGAACTGAAGAACTGAAACACCGGCTCCTAAAACGCCGAAACGTCCCGGCCCCTGCCAAAGGCTCCGGCGGACAAGCCGCCCTCGTATCCCTGCGCTCCACACTTGAAAATGCTCCCACGTTCTTTATCTTCATCGCGTGAAAACCCGCGACTCATTGATTTCATCCATCCGCTCATTGAGCCAGGAGCTTGAACCTTTCGGGGTCTCGGGACTCTGGCTGTTTGGTTCCGTTGCACGGGGGGAGGACAACTCCAGGGACTTGGATTTTCTGGTGGAATTTTCCTCCCCTCCGACATTGAACCGGTTCATGGGACTGAAATTCTTTCTTGAAGATCGTCTTCGGATGCCAGTCGATCTCCATACCCGCAGTTCCTGCCCTGAGCGGTTCATGCGCCGCATTTTGCCTGAACTCCTCCATGTCGCGTGACCCCAACTCCGGCTGGAGGATATTCTTGAAGCTGCGACAACCATCGAGGCCTATCTTCTAGGTTACAACTATGACCGGTTCATCGACGACCGACGAACCGTGGACGCGGTGACCCGCAACCTCGAAATCATCGGAGAAGCGGTGAAGCATCTCCCGGAAGATCTGACAGGACAATTCCCTGGGATTCCCTGGCGGGCCATCGCCGGATTTCGTGACGTTCTGGCCCATTCTTACTTCAAGACCGAGGATTCGATCATCTGGGATTCGGCAACCGTCCACAACGCCGAATTGCTTGTCGCCGTCCGCAAACTGTTGGACCGCTGAGATGTCCGGGTTGCGGGGCGAATTCGTGTTGAACGCTGGTGTGTGTTTCCCTTCGCCGGATAGCGGTGCGCGAATCGCGCCGAATTGCCCCCTCTTTCTTCCGGGCGAAGCCCGAAGGGAGCGGCGCATTGCAGGCGCCGGGACGTGGAAAAGCGAATGCGAGGACCTTGTGTCTCTTCCGTCCTCCACACACCGGCACCTCCGGCCACCGAAGCACCGGTCACTGAAACACCGGTCACCGAAACACCGTCAGAGTCTTCCTTTGCGCTCTCCGCAGCTTCTGGCCCTCCATAGCTGGACAGCGACGTAGATTGCGGTTCGATTCCAGTAGTTACCACTGATCACCGATCACTCGGCACTTCACACCACCCCCTGGCTCATCCTTTGAGCATTCCAGCATCTTTTCTCTGCCCTTGAGACCGGGCTTCCGGAGGCGTAGTATTCATCCATGAACATCGAGCGAATCGAGCTGAATCCCAATGTTTGCGGCGGGCGTCCGGTCATCCGCGGCACCCGGATTACGGTCGATACGATTCTCGGTTATCTGGGGGCGGGCGATGACGTGGATGACGTCCTTGAGGCCCATCCCCGAATTGCCCGGGAGGATGTGCTTGCGTGCATCGACTATGCCCGTCGTCTCAGTGCCTCCCGCTCGACCGTCAAGGTTGCATCGTGAACCACCTGCTGATCGACGAGAATCTTCCTTTCTCCCTCGCAAAGCACCTCCCGGTCCCGTGCTCCCACGCAACTGACCTCGGGCGCCAACCCACCGACGGCGAAATCTGGGAGCACGCGCGGGAGAAGAACCAGGTCGTGCTCACACGCGACGCCGACTTTTTTGACCGGATCATCCTGGAAGGCCCTCCACCGAAAGTGATTTGGGTGCGCTTGGGAAACATCCGCAGGAAAGAACTCGAAAGCCTTCTCCTTCGCCGGTGGCCGCAATTGTCTGCGATGCTCGCCGATGCCGACCTACTCGAGGTGCATCCCGAGTCCATCGAGTCGTTCTCCAGGGAGATTCTTTGACCCCGACCTCTGGATCCCGCCCGGATCGCAGTTCTCCCGCCTGCCGCTCACCGACTCCCGCTTCCCGAACCACCGACCACCGACCACCGAAACACCGTCAAAGTCTTCCTTTGCGTTCCCCGCGTCTTCCTGCCCTTCACAGCTGGACAGCGACGTAGGGCGCGGTTCAATCTCCCTAATCAACCGAAACACCGGCTCCTGGCAAACGGTCCGAAAGTCCAAAGTCTGAAAGTCACAAAGTCCGAAATGCCCCGCCGCTTCTGCACTTCCGCCTGCCAGCCATAGCTTGAAAAGCGACGGTTGGACCTTTAGACCTTCAGACTGCGGCATAGCCGCCTCCCGAAACACCAGCCCGCAGCTGCCGTATTGAAATCCAGACGAACCGGCATATGCTGCCTCCATGTCGATCGACCAAATCAAAGAGGAGATTCGGGGCCTTTCTGGCGAGGAGAGGCACAAGCTCTCTTCGTTTCTGACGGAACTGGCACTTGAGGAGGATCAGGGCTATTGGGAAAGAATCCGCCGCCGGGTGGAGGACCAGACGAAAGAGAGTTGGATCAGCGTTGACGATCTTGCCGTGAACTGATGGCACGGGACTACAAGGTCTATGCCCATGTTGACGCGCTTGGGCTTCTTCCCCGGACGGGCAGGCGCCGAGCGGCGGTATTGGGCTTCCTGCAGGTTCTTGGAAAGATTGCGCATCTGGGTGGAGACTATCGTCGCACCGATCCGGAGACGGGGAGGCCCTATGAAGTGACGGAGGTGGCTGGATTCGCCGTGACATGGTGGATCGACGCACCGGTAGGTGAGGTGAAAGTTGTCGACATCCACTCATGCGACGCAAACAGGGCGGAATAGCCAATCATTTTTCGGGCCCTTAGAATCATCCTTCCTGCCATCTCCTCGCGCCGTAGCCTTGGCGAAAGCGGGTCAGCTTCTATTCCAAGCTCCCTCGTGCGTTTTGTGTTCCTTCTGTCCTCCCGGTGATCTAATTCCTCAGCACCTATCCTCGCAACTTTCGCATTTTCCGGTCACCTGTTCAGCCCATGAAGGTCCAATGATTCGCGCTTTCCAACTCCTCTTCCTTCCTGCCCTCCGTCTTGCCCTCCGTCTTGCCCTCCGTAGCCTTGGCGAAGGGGGGAGCCTTGGCGAAGGGGGGAGCCTTGGCGAAGGGGGGTCAGCGTTTCAGCATTTACTTCCCGCCCTCCGTCTTGTCGCGCCGAAACCGAGTGAAGGCGGAAGCTCGTAGAACGACGGCGGGGAACTTTGGCCCGGCACTCGGTCCGCGCGACGGTGGCGAAAAGGCGGCCTCTTGCATTGGCTTCGAAATCTGCGAGACTTCGACCTATGGACGTCACGGCCATCCAGCATGAACTTGAGCTTTTGCCGGCCAACCAACAGGACCGCCTTGCCGCGTTCTTGACGCTACTCCGAATGAAGCGGGAAGGCATGATGCCCGAACTCCAACGCCGCTTGGATGAAAAGGAGCCGGGCAAGTGGATCTCGTGGGACGACGCAAGATCTGAACTCGGCATCGATGATTCGGAATCGGCAGAATGAGGCCTTACAAGGTTTTCTTGCGTCTTGAGGCGTTCGAATCGTTGAAGGGTGTTCGGGGGACTCACAAGAGCTGAATTGCGCGGTTTATCGATTCTCTTGCCTCGGACCCATCTCAGTCTGGTGACTAGGTTGAGAAAGATGACACCCAGCGCGAAATCGAGATCAAGGTGATTGGACCGCTCGCCGTCACTTATTGGATCGACCACGTCGTGGGCGAAGTCAAAGTGACCGACATACGGCGAGCCGATCGAGCGTAGTCCCTGGTCCCTTCCTGCCTGCCCCCCGCCTGGCTTCAAAGTGGAGTCTGAAGGTCTCGAAGTCCGAAGCACCCAACTTGGCCCGCAATTCAGCCTGCCAGCCATCTTCTCGCTTCCTGAAACACCGGTCACTGAAACACCGAAACACCGTCAGAGTCTTCCTTTGCGTTCTCCGCAGCTTCTGGCCCCCCATAGCTGGACAGCGACGTAGGCTGCGGTTAAATTGCGACTCTCCCACCCACCGATCACTGATCACCGATCACTCGGCACTACAACAATGCCCCGCCTCTTCCATCTCCTTCTAGTTTCAGCTTCCTGCCCTCCGTAGCCTTGGCGAAGGGGGGTCAGCTTTTGCCCTCGCTAGCGCTCACGCCATACCGGTTTGGCTTCGCCGGGAGAAGGGTTGCTATCGCTCTCGCCGCATTCAGCATTTCAGCATTTACCCCATAGCATCTTCCTCTAAATTTGGAACTTGGACCTTCTCACTTGGAACTTCAGCCCATGCCCCGCCTCCTCACAGCGCTCTGCCTCACGCTCACCGTCGCTTCCCTCGCCACGGCGTCCTCGCTTGAGCAGCTGCAAACCTCTTTCATGTCCCGCTACGACGAGGCCAACGCCGAGCGCGACCAGAACCTCAGGAAACTCGAAGCCAGCTACCTCGGCGCCCTCCAGCGCCACATGGACAAGGTCAAGGCCAGCGGCAAGCTGGAGCGGGTCATCCCGGTCCGCGACGAGATCGAGGCGATTGAGACCGGGGCGGATCCGCTCCCCGCGCTGCCGAAGAATGCCGATGGGGATCTCGGTAAGATGCGGGACAAGTATGCCGAGGCGCGCGACAGGATCCTCAAGAATCACGCCGAGACCCTGGTTGATCTGGCCGCGAAGATGGACCAGGCGCTGATGAAGGAGGAAGCCGACCTCACCCGCGCCGGGAAGATCGACGACGCCCTCGCCGCGAAGCGGATGCGCGAAACTTTGTCGAACGACGCGGGGATCACCACCGCTCGCAAGCTCCTGGATCGCGGAGGGGATAGTGGCAGCGTCAGGCTTGGCGAGTGGCGGTCTTTGTTGGCGGAAAAGATAGAGGTGATGGGAAGGGGCAAATATCCCGCAGGAAGGCTTTCCGAGATTTTACCCGAGGAGCGGGAATTCTGGAGAGATCATTTCAAAGCTCTCAGCGAGGAGGAGCAGGAGAATGTGCTTGTCAGTCCTGCGCCTTGCCAAATTCGGTTCAAGCTGCCTCAGGCGGTAAATCGCTTCAGAGGCAAGGTGTCTTTGGCCAGTGCATATGGCGATGCGACGGCGATTGTGAAAGCTGGCGGGGTGGAGATCTTTAGGAAAAGGCTTAACCGCGAGAGTCGGGGAGCATCCTTGAATCTTGAGTTTGATGCGACGAAGGTGCTCGAATTTGAGGTCGATATGAACAGTCATCCGGGTGCCGACTGGATTTGCTGGACCGCCATCGAAGTGCGTTAGGATCCACTTCTGCAGTGTCGCAGCACTCCCCAGAAGTGTTGCCCCGATGCGTTCTATCCGAGGATTTCGGCGTTTAGTCATTTTCTTTGAATGAACTTCGCGTCCTATGAGTTTTGGCAGACGCTCCTCTTTTGCTTCCTCGGCTCGCGCCTGCTGATTCTCGGAGCAGGGAAGTTCTCGCCCGCCGTTGGATCCGACCTTGCCAAGCTCTGCCTTCTCGCCACCGGCCTCATCCTCCTCGCCACCGAGAGCTGGCTCACTGTTGGGGCCTTCGTCTGGGTCGTCCTCCTCGGTTGGATCAGCCTTCTCCTTCAGGATCGGCCCTGGCAACCCCGGCTCAAGACTGCCCTGTGGATCCTCCTGCTCGTCGCCCAGCTCACCCCACTCCTCTACTTCAAATACTGGGACTTCCTCTTCAACCAGATCCTCGGCCTCGACCTCCGGGTTCCTTCGGTCCTCATCCCGATGGGTCTCTCGTTTTACACCTTCCAGACCATCGGTTTCTGGATCGACAATCTCCGGCAGCCCGCTCCACGACCTCGCTTCATCGACTTCCTGAACTTCGCCGCCTTCTTTCCCCAGATTGTTGCCGGCCCAATTGAAAAGCGTGAAGCGCTTCTCCCCCAGATCCGCGAAACCAGCTTCCGCCTCCACCGCGAAAATCTTGACGCCGCCCTTCCTTGGATCGTCCTCGGGCTCGCCTACAAGCTCATCGTCGCCGACAACATCGCGGTCGAGTCCGACAAGTTCACCATCGACCCCTCGAATCCCATCCACGTCTGGTTTGAATGCCTCGCTTTCGGCATCCGCATCTATTTCGACTTTGCCGGCTACAGCTTCATTGCCGTCGGTCTCGGCCTGCTCTTCGGCATCCGGCTCACCCTCAATTTCCGCAGCCCCTACTTCGCCGCCGACTTCCGCGAGTTCTGGCGCAACTGGCATGTCACCCTCGGCGCGTGGCTCCGTGACTACATCTACCTCCCGCTCGGCGGACGCCGTGTCCGTTGGTGGGCCGTTAATGCCCTGATTGTCTTTCTGGTTTCTGGCATCTGGCACGGGGCCGGTTGGGGATTTCTGGTCTGGGGCGTGCTCCACGGCCTGGGCGTTGTGGTTTCCGCCCTCGTGCCCAAGCCGGGTCGGCTCCGTCCCCTTTATCAGATTCTCACCTTCACACTCTGCACCGCCGCCTGGCTGTTCTTCTTCGAGCGTGACGCCACCCTGCTTGCCGAAAAATCCTTCGCCATGATCCAGCCGACCGCTTACTCGGTGGCAGCCTTCAGCCAAGCGCCCAACCTCTTCGGTGGTCCCGGCAACCTCGTCACCACCGGCTTCATTCTCGCCCTCGCCGCCGTCGCGATGTTGCTCGAAGGCCTCGGCCTTCGAAAAAGCCCTGAACCCTACGTCTTCCTCCGGCACCCCGTCGCCAGCGTTATCCTCGTCTTCCTCACCGTCCTCCTCGCCCCCAAAGTCGAATCTTCCTTCATCTACTTCAATTTCTAAGGAGTGGCGCTTTCCAAGCGCCATAAGACAGGGGAGGTGATCTCCAGATCGCCCGGCAAGACCCCAAGCCGACCGGAAAGCAGCCCGCCCTGTCTTACAGCCCACGCAAATTGTCACTCATCGATCTTCTGTCAGCATTTCAGCATTTCAGTTTCCTGCCCTCCGTAGCCTTGGCGAAGGGGGGTCAGCATTTCTGCCTTACCCTCTCGTGCGCCTCCTCCTCACCCTCTTGATCACCACCGTCCTCGCCTATGGCGTCGGGGCATGGCTGACGATCAGAGCCAATCCGGAGGTCAAGTTCTGGACCGAAGTCATCCGACTCCGCGAAGAGCGTATCGAGAAACTGAGAGCCGAAAGACCCGGCACGCCCATCATTCTCTTCACCGGCGGTTCGAGCTGCGCCTTTTCGATCGATCCCGCCATCATTGAGGAAAAAACGGGCATCCCGGCGGTGAACATGGGACTTCCTGTCGCCTGTGGTGGCCACTACCTCGTCCACCAGGCCATGCGGGAAACCAAGCGAGGCGACATCCTGGTCGTTTGTCTCGAGCCTGATTTGCTGACGGCTTCCGGACAGCTCGAGACAGCACCCACGGCAACCGGCTATCTGCTGGCCGCAGCAAGTGGCCATCTTTCCGAAGCCGCCGGCGGGGCCACTTTCGACCTGCAACCGGGGCTCAGTGATCACCTCTCCTTTCTGCGGCCGGGAGCCTCCTACAGCGTGGTTCTTGCGGGAAAGACGATGGTTGGGAAAGGATACCGCTACGGTAGGAAGAACATTGGATTTGGCGGCTACCTGGAATTTCCGGCGTCGGAGGGGCTGCTTCCAGCGGGGCGGAGCCGGTCCCGCGAGTTGACCGCTGAGGCTCGCGAATTTCTTCGAACCGTTGAGGAAGTCGGTAGTCGCCGAGGAGTAAAAACCCTCTATTCGATGCCATGGATTCTGACACAACCGGATGGGGTCGAAGTCAGCCGGAGCAACAAGAAGGCGCTGCTTGAGTCCGTCGCAGAAGTCATGCCGGTGCTGCATGAACCGGAGCTTGGCGTACATGGTGAGCCCCAATTGTTCGCCGACTCGCCGCAACATCTCAACCGAAAAGGGGCGACCCTGAAATCGAGTGCCGTCGCGTGTGCTTTAAAACAAGAGCTGTAATGCCCGCCAATTGGCAAGGGACATCGTTCTCTCACTGAATGAACAACACCCGGTCCATCCAAGGCATCGCCGTCCTCATTGTGGGGATGATCACGGCGATCTGGTTGGGTGTCTCCATCGTCACCAATCAGACCGACACGATTCTGAGGGGCGGCGCGGTCGCACTCCTCATCACCTGTCTGCTACTGGGTCGCCGGATCTGGCTGCTCGCGATCCTGTTTTCGGTCTTGGATGTTCAGCTCATCCGGGGGTTTGGCACGCTGGAGATCGGGCGTTTTCTCTTCATTGGCTTTACCTTGTTATTGGTGCTGATGCGGAGGCAGCCCCTGCGCTTCAAGTTCACCGAGCTAGAGCTATGGATGCTTCTTGTGGCAGGTTGCGTGATCCAGGTGTATCTGCGCAATCCGGTAGGCCTAAGCATGTTTGGGGCCGAAGCAGTCGGCGGCCGCCCATACTTCTTGATGGGAGTCGCATTTCTATACGGGATGGTGTTGGCAAATATCGTGGTGCCTGCGAAAGAGATCAGGTGGGCGTTCTGGATTTCGCTGTGGGCCGGCTTTATCGGGCCCGTTCTGAGCCATTTCCGCATGGGTGTGGGACGGCAAGTCGATCAGAGCACGATGGACAATCGAACGCTGGGGGATGATCGGCGAACCGCGCAGATCGGGGTGCTCGGATCGTTTGGGGTGCACTTGTCACGAGTTGTAAGCAGTTTCGTCTCGCCGGTCCGGGCAATGCTTCATCCCCTGTGGTTTCCGGTCGTCTTGATCAGTTTTGTCGCTGCGGCAGGGAGTGGGTATCGGAACATGATCGCCTATGTTGGTATCTTTTATCTCATTGGCATCGCCTACCGGGGAGGGGTGAAGTCGCTCATCATCGCTGCGGGGGGTGGGGTGATGGCGCTGGCCGCGCTCGCGTTCGTCAATGTGGCCGCGCCGCTTCCCCCGAACGTGCAGCGGGCCCTTACTCCTTTTCCGGGGACATGGGAGGAGCAGTATGTCAAACAAGCTGAAGCCTCCACCGAGTGGCGGGTCGAGATGTGGAAAGAAGCTCTGTTCACTCCCTATTGGATCGACAACAAGGTTCTGGGGGATGGGCTTGGCTTTAATGCAAGAGAATTGCGAATGCTCCAGGACGTCAATGAAGGTGGTTCTGGCATTGGCACGGAAGGCTCGGAGTTGAGCTCACAGCAGGTCGGCATGATGATCACGGGTGGTTACCACAGCGCTCCGGTGGAAACAGTGCGTACGGTTGGATACGTTGGGCTTATCTGTGTGCTGACACTCATGATTCGGATTGCGGTGCATGCCCACAGACAGATCCTCCGCTGTCGTGGAACCGAGTGGTATCCCGTCGCCCTCTTCTTCTGCATCCCCATGATCGCCAAGCCTTTCATCTTCACCTTTATTGTGGGTGGGTTTGGCCAGGATGTTGCAGGGGCCTTCGCCAGCTACGCGATGGTCAGGATTTTTGAGAAAAACTTGCCTCTGCCCGCTTATGCGCGGAAGGGTCGCGGCGTGCATGTTCCGCTGGCCGTTCTCAACCGGCGAAAGCAGCCTGTGTGAAACAGCCCTTGCCCGTGAGCTTGACGGTTTTGACTTTGAAATTGAATCGAATCTTGCACCGCCACCGAGGGGGCATATTTGACACTTTTGTGAAAAGTGGCGAAACGCGAGGATCAAGTTTGTGCGCGATTGCGCAACAAGGATCCGAGAGGCCAAACTGAATAGCATGTCCAAGCAAATGAGAATCCTCGTCACTGGCGGAGCTGGTTTCATCGGATCAAATCTTGTGCGCCTTGCCCTGCAAAGAGGTCATCACGTGCTCAATCTCGATAAGTTGACTTATGCGGGAAATCTTTCGTCGTTGCGGGATTTGGAGGACCACGAGAACTACCGGTTCGTTCGGGCCGATATCTGCGATGCTCAGGCCCTCCGCTCAGCCTTCGAAGAGTTTCGGCCCGACGCGGTGCTTCATTTGGCCGCTGAATCCCATGTTGATCGCTCCATCGACGGTCCTGGCGAGTTCATCCGCACCAATATCAACGGCACCTACACTCTTCTTCAGGCTGCCCGCGATTACCTTTCCGCTTCCCGTGTCTCGCCTTCCGACTTTCGCTTCCTCCACGTTTCCACCGATGAAGTTTACGGCTCCCTGGGTGGCACTGGACTCTTCACCGAGGAAACACGCTACGACCCCCACTCTCCCTATTCCGCAAGCAAGGCGGCGTCCGACCACCTTGTGCGGGCTTGGGGCGATACCTACGGCCTGCCGGTGCTCATCACCAATTGCTCGAACAACTACGGCCCCTACCAGTTTCCTGAAAAACTGATCCCCGTCGTCATCCTCAAGGCCCTGCGCGGCGAAGCCATCCCGGTCTATGGGAAGGGGGAGAACGTCAGGGATTGGCTCTACGTCGAGGATCACGCTGACGCCTTGTTGACCGTTGTCGAAAAGGGTATCCCCGGTGAGACCTACAACATCGGCGGCAACAATGAGATGCGCAACATCGACCTTGTCCGGCTTCTCTGCCGGATTCTCGACGACGAGCTTGAATCCCGCCCCGCCCTCCGCTCGAAGGATTTGACCTCGGGCCTCGGACCTCCGACTTCCGAAAGCCTTATTGCCTTCGTGGCCGACCGACCGGGACACGACCTGCGCTATGCGATCGATGCCTCCAAGATCGAGCGTGAGCTCGGATGGAAGCCAAAGCAGGACCACGAGTCCGGTTTCCGCAAGACCGTGCAGTGGTACTTGGAGAATGAGACCTGGTGGCAGGACATCCTTGATGGAAAGTATCAACTCGAACGCCTTGGGACCTCGTAATGTGCCGGTAGCAGATTTTGATTTCAGCGTCTCAGAATTTCAAACTTTCAGCATTTACTCATGAAGGGCATTGTTCTCGCAGGCGGATCGGGCACCCGCCTTTTTCCGTGCACCATGGCGGTCAGCAAGCAGTTGCTGCCGGTCTATGACAAGCCGATGGTGTACTACCCGCTGTCGGTCCTGATGCTTGCCGGGATCCGCGAGATCCTGATCATCTCGACGCCGGTCGATCTCCCGCTCTACGAACGCCTGCTGGGTGATGGTTCCCAATTTGGGATCCGTATTGAGTATGCGGAGCAACCCCGACCCGAGGGACTCGCTCAGGCCTTTCTGATTGGCGAGGAGTTCATCGCGGGAGACGGCTGTGCGCTGGTGCTTGGCGATAACCTCTTCTATGGTCAGAGCTTTTCGCCAAAACTCAAGGAGGCGGTGGGGCGCCAGAGTGGTGCGACGATTTTCGGATACCAGGTCCACGATCCCCAACGATTCGGCGTTGTGGAGTTCGGTTCTGACGGCAAGGCCGTCTCGATTGAGGAAAAGCCGGAGAAGCCGAGGTCGAGCTACGCGGTGACGGGCCTCTACTTCTACGATCATGACGCCGTCTCGATCGCCAAGGAAGTGAAGCCTTCCGCACGGGGCGAGCTTGAGATCACCTGCATCAACCGCGCCTATCTCGAGAGAGGGGATCTCTTTGTCGAAGTGCTCGGCCGTGGTTACTCGTGGCTGGACACCGGTACTCACGAGTCGCTGCTTGAGGCGTCCCAGTTCGTGCGGACGATCGAGCATCACCAGGGGTTCAAGGTGGCCTGTCTGGAGGAGATTGCATGGCGCAACGGTTGGCTGGATGCCGCCGGACTCGGTCGCCGCATCGATGAGCTCGGGAGAACGGGCTATGCCACCTACCTCCGCGAGCTCCTCAAGTGAGGTGGCCGCCGAAGAGTTAGCACTTACTCATTCAATGATTCCGGTCACGCAGCCGTCGTGCGCTCCCTTGGACGAATACCGGGAGTTGCTCGCTGAGATATGGGATCGCGGGATCCTGACCAACAACGGTCCGGTTCTCCAGCGCTTCGAGGCGGGGGTCACACGACAGCTGAACCTGCCCGACTTCGTGGCGGTCAGCAATGGAACGCTCGCCATCCAGCTCGCGATTCGGGCGCTGGATCTGCGCGGGGACATCGTTACCACTCCCTTCACCTGGGTTGCGACCCTCAGTGCGATCCAATGGGAAGGATGCCGTCCGGTCTTCTGCGATGTGCGGCCGGATACCTTCAACATCGATCCCGAAGGGCTCGAGCGGGCGATCACTCCGGACACGGTGGCGATCCTGCCGGTCCACGTCTTCGGCAATCCCTGCGACGTCGAGGCCATCGAGGAAGTTGCCGGTCGGCATGGACTCAAGGTGATCTACGACGCCGCTCATGCCGTTGGTTCGACCTATCGGGGGCGCAGTCTTCTGGAGTATGGCGACATCTCGGCGACCAGCCTGCATGCCACCAAGATTCTCAACACCGCAGAAGGCGGTGCCTGCGTTGCCCGCGACCCGGAACTGAGCGCCCGCCTCCGGCGACTTCGTTCTTTCGGGTTCGACGACGGCAAGGAGATCGTTGAGGAAGGGTGCAACGGCAAGCTCTCGGAGCTCCACGCTGCGCTGGGGCTGGCGAATCTGCGCCACCTCGACGACATCCTCATCGACCGTAAGCGCAAGTATGCGCTCTATCGCGAGCTGTTGGACGGCGTGCCAGGGTTGGTGTTCCAGAAGCTGGAACGGGGCGAGCCGAACTACTCGTACTTTCCGGTGCTCTTTGGCGATGCCGCCGCATGCACTGACGCCGATCAAAGACTCCAGAACGCTGGGGTGATAGCGCGGCGTTATTTTCATCCCTCAGTGAACACGCTGGAGAAGATCGTGCCGGGAGCCCCGCGGATGTCGATCTCCGAGGATCTTTCATCGCGCATCCTTTGCCTGCCGCTCTACCGTCAGCTCGCGGATGACGACATTCGGCGGGTCGCCTCCCTGCTGCGGTGAGTGAACCCGAAGGATTGCTCCACGCCTTTTCCACCAACCATGAAGCACCATCACGACCGCAAGCGTGACTTCCAGTTCGTCCACGAACCGGTCGAATTCGACAAGAGGAGCGAGAAGGAGAAGCTGCAGTACTGCCTCGGCGGAACGCTCTACATGCCGGGAACGAAGGAAGTCCTCGACAAGATCCTCACGCGACACATCAAGGCAATGACCTCGATGGTGATGTGCTTCGAGGATGCCATCGCCAAGGCCGATCTGCCCCGGGCCGAGGCAAACGTGCTCTACCATCTGGAGAGCATTACCGGCGCCCTTGACTCAGGCCGGTTGGAGATCGGAGACATCCCGCTGATCTTCCTAAGGGTCCGGGATGTCGGGCAGTTCCGCGAGTTCGTTGGTCGTCTTGACGCTCGCCACGCCCGTTCTCTGAGCGGCTTCGTGTTTCCGAAGTTCTACACCAGCAACGCCACCGACTACCTCTCCATCCTCTACGACCTGAACGCCCGGCTCGACGTCGAGCTCTACGGAATGCCCATTCTTGAGGGACGCAGCATCGCCTACATAGAGACCCGGATTGAGGAGCTGTGTGATCTGCGGTCGCAGCTCGAGCCGTTCCGCTCCCAGATTCTGAACGTCCGCGTCGGTGGCACTGACTTTTCGGCGTTGTTCGGGGTCCGTCGCGGGATGAACTCGTCGATATACGACATCATCACGGTTCGCGACTGTTTGGCCGACATCCTGAACATCTTCGGGCGCTCGGAGAGCGGCTACGTCGTCTCCGCACCGGTCTGGGAGTATTTCCTCGCTTACAGGGAAGACGACATCCGGGGGCTTCTCGAAGGAGACCTGCATCGGTCGCTGTTCAACCGCCAGCAGGTCCTCAACGATGCGATCGACGGGCTGCTGCGGGAGGTTACGCTGGACAAGGCGAACGGTTTCATAGGCAAGACCGTGATCCATCCCTCGCACCTTCGCTTCGTCAACGCCATGCAGGCGGTGACGCGCGAGGAGCACGAGGATGCTATCCAGATCCTCGAGGCTTCCGGCGGTGTTATCAAGAGCGCTAAGGCGAACAAGATGAACGAAATCGAGCCGCATAGAAGCTGGGCATTCCAGGTCGCCTCGCGGGCCGAGGCGTTTGGCGTGATCGAAAGCGAGGCCGACTACATCAAGCTGTTCTTCGAGGAGGACCACGAGTCCGTCTGATCCCGGAATATCCCAACCAATCACCGACGATTCATGAAAGCCACTCGTGCGTTTCTCGAAAGCCTGCACCTGCCTGGAGGGGACCTTTACTCGCTGCCGGATTCGGACAAGCGCTTCCCCGATGGCGCGCAGTACCGATTCGAAGTTCCCGGCATCCAGTCGCCGGGTCCAATGCGGGCCCTGTTGTCCGAACTCGAATCGCTCGGCCAGCCCGTCCACCGCGTGACGCAGACCAAGGGCATCATGCTGCTCTCCGACGGGGAGATAGAGGAAATGGTTGGCCTCGCCGCCGAGCATCACGTCGAGCTGGTCCTCTCGATCGGTCCCCGTGCGACCTACGACACCAGCGCCTCGGTACACACGCCGGAGGGTCAGCGCATGGGCTATCGTCTGCGTGGACAGGATCAGGTGGTGCGTGCCATCGAGGATGTGAAACGAGCCGCCGATCTCGGCTGCCGGTCGTTCCTGGTTTATGACGAGGGCAATCTGTGGGCGCTCGACAAGTTCCGCGAAGCCGGGGAGATCCCGAACGACTGCCGATTCAAGGTTTCGGCCCACGCCGGGCATGGGAATCCCTGCTCGGCGAAACTGCTCGAGGAGATCGGGGCGGACTCGTTCAATCCGGTCCGGGACTCGCAGCTCCAGTCACTCGCCGCAATTCGAGCCGCCATCCGCATTCCGATCGACGTCCATACCGAGAATCCGGCCTCGTCGGGCGGCTTCATCCGTCACTACGAGGTGCCCGAGATGATCCGCGTCTGCGCGCCGATCTACCTCAAGACCGGCGGCTCTGTGGCCAAGACCCACAGTTGGGAGTCGTCGGATGCCGATGCCAGGAAGCGCGCCAAGCAGGTGATGCTGGTGAAGCGCATGATCGACTCCTACTACCCCAAAGCCGTCGCTTCGGAAATGGGTTCCGTTTCCTGAAACACGACATGGCATTCTGATGAACGCAATCCTTGGTACCATGACCTTCGGGCCGCAGGTGGGCTCCGATGAGGCGTCCTTAATGGTCCGCCGCTTCCTCGATGCCGGTCATCGTGAGATTGACTCCGCCTTTGTTTACAACAGTGGCGACACCGAGCGGATGCTGGGAGGGATCCTTCCGGATCTCGAGCGCAGCAGCTTTTCCATCGCGACGAAGGTCAACCCCCGCATCAGCGGCAGGCTGGATGGGGAGGCGGTGCAAGCGCAGCTTCGTGAGTCGCTCGAACGCATGAATCTCGGCAAAGCCGATATCCTCTACTTTCACTTTCCCGATCCGAGAACCCCGGTCGAAGGAGCACTGGAGGCATGTGCGGAATTGCACAGCGAGGGACTTTTCGACGAACTGGGACTCAGTAATTTCGCAGCGTGGCAGGTGATAGATATCTGGCATATCTGCCGTTGCGAGGGGTGGCCTACGCCATCGGTTTATCAGGGGCTCTACAACGGTCTCAGCAGGGGTGTTGAGAGTGAGCTCATCCCTGCTCTACGGTGGCTCGGAATGCGATTCTGTGCCTACAATCCGCTTGCCGGTGGAATCCTCGCCGGCAGGTATCGGGATTTTGGCGGTGATCCTTCGGAGGGCCGCTTCACCGAACGCCCGAACTATCGCAACCGCTACTGGAAGAAGCCGTTTTTTGACGCCCTTGAGATCCTCCGCCAAGCGTGTGAAAGAGAGGGAGCTTCGCTGGTTGAAACCGCCTTCCGCTGGTTGGCTTCGCATTCCGCTCTTGATCCATCTGAGGGTGATGCAGTCATCCTCGGTGCCTCGAGTCTGGCCCAGCTTGAGCAGAATCTCTCCGCGATGCAAAGGTCACCGCTTCCGGAGCCGATTGTATCCGCATTCGATGCCGCATGGGAGGCAGCCCGACCCGAGTGCCCCTCATATTTCCGGAGCTCTGTTTGAAGCAGGTCCTGCCTTTCGACTCGATGAACATCACCGACCAATTTCTCCGCGGCATCGTACGACTGGCCGAGCAGCCTGTTCTTCCGGCTGCGCGGCATCATGCGTGCCGCTGTCTTCTCGATTACCTCGGTGCGACCCTCGCCGGGTCGCGGTTGATCGGCGACCAGTTGAGCCGCCTGCTGAACGCCCTTGGTGAGGGCGCACCGACGGCGTCAATGATTGGGATGAATCGCCGTAGCTCGATGACGCATGCGGCCCTCATCAACGGGATTGCATCACACGCTGCGGAACTTGACGACGGAGTCATTTCCGGAATCATTCACCCGGGTGGGCCGGTTTTCACATCGTTGCTGGCGGTGGCTCAACACCACGAATCACGCGGCGAGGACTTTTTGCGAGGGGTTGTCGTCGGATACGAGGCGGCCGTGAAACTCGCGGAGGCGGTCCAGCCGCATCACAAGCTGCGCGGATGGCATGCAACGGCCACCTGCGGCGCGGTCGGGGCGGCAGTGGGAATCATGGTCATGCGGTCGGCGGAGTCGAAGGCCCTGAAGAACGCTTTCTCGGCAGCCGTCGTTTCAGCCGGGGGATCACTGAAGGTTCTTCAAGGCGATTCGCACCTCAAGCCATTCAACCCCGGACACGCATCCGTCTCGGCAATCACGGCGATGGCTCTGGCAGAAGCAGGATTTGAAGGCCCCGATGATCCTCTGGGTGGTCCTTCCGGGTTCCTCGAGATGATGGCGGGAAGCTGGAACGAGGCGACCTTGACAAGTGAGTCGTCCGCACCCATTGCCGTCGAAAGAGTCTACTTCAAGCCGCACGCCGCTTGCCGCTACTGTCATCCTGCGATTGACGCCGCTCTAGAACTGAGAGCCGTGCCCGGCTTTGATGGGCGGAGAATCCGGAGTATTAGGGTCAGGACCTATCAGCTCGCAGTGGCTGGGCATGATCATGTCGCGCCAGAGAGCGTCTCTTCCGCAAAGATGAGCATCCCATTCAGCGTGGCGGTGGCTCTTTTACGCGGACGGGCCGGTATCGACGAATACACGGAGGAGACGATCCGCGACGTGCTGGTCATCTCGCTTGCCAGATTGGTGGAAGTTTCCGCAGACGACGGTCACACGGCGGTCTTTCCCGCGCAGACGCCCGCCAGAGTCGATCTGACCCTGGATGACGGCAGCATTCTAACGGCCGAGGTGCGAGAGCCGAAAGGGGATCCGGGCGCACCGCTTTCCGACGAGGAAGTCGACGACAAGTTTCTTTCCCTTGCCCGATTTGCGGGCTTGGAGCCCGACCGGGCCTCCGCTCTTCGAGACGCGGCCCGGCAGTTCGATGAGCATGCAGCCGACCTGTATCAGTTACTTTAGCATGTGGGCGATGCCTGGATCCGGCATGTCTCCACCATTTTCTGCTCCAATCCCATGATCGATCTACAAGCCTACCGCGAATGTCTTGATAAATGCGGCGTCGAATTCATCTCCGGAGTGCCCGACACGCTACTGAATGATCTGTGCCTCTATTTTGAAAGGGATTGGCCCGAGGGACGGCATGTCATCGCCGCCAACGAGGGAGGGGCCATTGCTCTGGCAGCGGGCTATCATCTCGCCACCGGCACCGTGCCGATGGTTTACATGCAGAATTCAGGACTGGGAAACGCCGTCAATCCCTTGGCCTCCCTTGCCGACCGAAGCGTTTATGGGATTCCGATGGTGCTGGTGGTTGGCTGGCGCGGTGCTCCGGGAACCAATGATTGGCCACAACACCAGCGGCAGGGCGAGTTGACTCCCAAGTTGTTGACAGCGATGGGGATCCCCCATCGGGTGGTCTCCGAGCCGGCCGAAGCGGTCGCCGCGACGATCTGGGCCACTGCCGCAGCCCTGGAATCGAGCACGCCGACAGCGCTGGTGATTCGAAAGGGCGTTTTTGCGCTTCCCGAGAAGGCAGGCTTCGGGCCTTCGGCGCACGGCTACGAGGTCAGCCGTGAGCAGGCCATCGAAGCAGTGATTTCCGCCGCGCGATCCGACGCGCTTTTCGTGGCGACGACCGGAAGAGCGACCCGGGAACTTCATGCGTTGAGGGTTGCGCGCAACGAGCCGCATGACCGTGATTTCCTGAATGTCGGGGCCATGGGGCACGCCCTTTCGATCGCAATGGGCTTGGCTTTGGCTCGGCCGGATCTCCCTGTCATCTGTCTCGATGGGGACGGGGCTGGATTGATGCACATGGGCTCCCTTGCCATTGCCGGCAAGTCCCGCTGTCCAAACCTGCTGCATGTCCTGCTGAACAACGGGGTTCACGAGTCTGTCGGCGGGCAGGGAACCGCTGGCTTCGCTACAGACTTCTGTTCGGTTGCCCGCAACTGCGGCTACACTTCGGTCAACGGGCCACTTCGCGAGGGTCATGAACTGACCGAGGCGGTGAGGTCAATGCATGGGAAAGGTCCGGGCTTCATTGAAATGAGGATTTGCAAGGGCATGCGCGCCGACGTTCCGGTTCTCCGAATGGAGCCGGAAGAACTGAAGAACCAACTGATGGCTCGGCTCACTTCGCGGGGAGAATCCAAGCCCGTCGCGGGATGACGCAACTTTCCCGAATGCCAATCGCTCTGGTGTTGGGCGGGACAGCCCCGCACGCGGAGCTTTGCCTTCGGCTGAAAGACCGCGGCTACCATGTCGTCCTGATCGACTATCTCGAAGCGCCGCCTGCGAAGTTCTTCGCCGACGAACATCTCGTCGAGAGCACTCTTCATCCGGACAAGGTGCTAGCCATCGCGCGGGAGCGTCGAGCCGAGCTGGTGATCGCAACCTGCGTGGATCAGGCGAACGTGACTGCCGTCGGAGTGCTTGAGAAACTCGGGAAGCACGTCCCCTACAGTCATGAGACGGCCCGGCTGGTTTCCGATAAGGTTCGGATGAAGGCGCGGATGGCGGAAGGAGGAATTCCATCCTCGCGCTTTGTGACGGTGAGCGATGCGTTGTCGGAGGAGTGGAGGCATCTTCGCTTCCCCCTTATCGTGAAACCGAGTGACAGCAATGGATCGAAAGGAGTCCGGCGGTGCGACACGCCTGCCGAGGTGCGTTGTCATCTGAAATTGGCTCTGACGCACAGTCGGTCCGGTTCGGCAGTGGTCGAGGAGTTCGTGACCGGGCGGGAAATTGCTTTCGACTCCTACGTCTCGGACAAGGGTGTGCGGATCCTTATGACGCGGGAGCGGCGCAAGATCGGCGAGGCAGGCGGTCCGATACAGCAGATATTTGGATCATTCTGGCCCGCCTCCGTGAGCAGTGACATTGAGGCCAAGCTTACTGAGGTTGGTGATCGGATCGCCGAGACTTTCGGTCTCCGCAACACGCCCCTGATGGTTCAAACGATCGTAAACGGCGAAGATGTGAGTGTGATCGAGTTCGCGCCACGTATCGGGGGCGGCGAGAACCATCACATCATTGAGGTGGCGACGGGGTGCGACGTGCTGGGCGCAGCGATCGATTCCTACCTTGGTGAGGTCCCTGTAATCAAGCCGCGGAAGCCTGAAAAGATCTTTCTGGATAGCTATCTGTATGCGCGCCCGTGCGTCCTGGGGGGTGTTCAAGGCCTTGAGCAACTCGGACAGGAGGGACGAGTTGATTGGTTGAAGATATACAAAGCTCCAGGCACACGAGTTGGAGAGGAAATCTCCAGCAACAACCGAATTGCGTCGTTTACGATTTCCGCTGATTCGGAGGAAGAGGGATTGCTGAAGATCGATGAGATCCTGACCGATATCGAGATTCGAGATTCCGATGGGAACCCGGTCATGCTCCGGGAAATCTATTGATTCATTTCCAGAGTAGGGACTCCTATGGCAACGATTATTGATTCTCCCTACTACGGGGACGCGTTTACAAATGCGGAAGTGCGGGAGGTGTTTAGCGACGGACAGCGCTTCACTTCGTGGCTCGAGGTCGAGGCGGCACTGGCCCGGGCGGAGGCGTTGGTCGGGTTGATCCCGGAGTCGGCGGCGGAGGGGATCACGGCGGCAGCGAGGTTTGAGAACCTCGAGCCGGACGCCATGCGCGAGCACTACCGTCGTGTGGGCTTTCCTATCGTGCCGCTCGTCAAGCAACTGTCCGCCGCCTGCGATCCCGAGGTCGCTCGCTTTGTTCATTGGGGAGCGACGACCCAGGACATCGTGGATACCGGCCTGGTGCTCCAGATGCGGACGGCGCTGAAACCGATTGAGTCGGATCTCGATGCCATCATCAGCTCCCTCGCCGGTTTGGCTGTGGAGCATCGTGACACGGTAATGGCGGGTCGGACCTTCCAGCAGCAGGCGGCGCCGATCACCTTCGGCTTCAAGGTGGCGGTCTGGCTTGATGAGCTGTTGCGTCACCGGGAGCGCCTGCCGGCGATCAAGCGGCGCGCGCTCGTCTGCCAGTTCGGCGGTGCCGTGGGCACCCTGGCGACCTTGGGTGATGACGGCCTGCGCGTGCTCAAGGCCCTCAGTCGCGAACTCGATCTCGAAGAGCCTCCGATTTCCTGGCATACCGCGCGGGACGGCTGGACCGAACTCGTGTTCTGGTTGGCGATGGTTGGAACCACGCTACGGAAAATCGCCGAGGAGGTCGCCATGCTGATGCGGACCGAGGTTAGCGAGGTTCGGGAGCCCTTTGAGGAAGGTCGTGGGGGAAGCAGCACCATGCCGCAGAAGCGGAACCCGATCGCCTGCCCGATCATCATCGCCCTCGGCAAGTGCCTGAAGGAGACCGTGAGCTGCCAGATGGAGGCGATGGTGCAGGATCACGAGCGAGCCGTGGCTTCCCAACCGCTTGAGTGGCTGACGATTCCCGACGCTTTCGTGCTGCTTTCGGGCAGTCTTCTGCAATCCCGCGAGATGTTGGGTGGCCTGCAGGTCGATGTGGAGAGCATGGAACGGAACCTGCAGATCGGGAATGGGCTGCTGATGGCCGAGGCGGTCATGATGGGTCTGGCACCGATCGTCGGTCGCGGAGAAGCGCACGAGATCGTGACCGTGGCGGCATCGCGGGCCATCGAGGAGAACCTGACGCTCAAGCAGGCTTTGCTGGAGGACGAGCAAGTGAGCGGTCGGCTTTCTGAAAGCGAGCTGGATGGCTTGTTGTCGCCGGCAAACTACCTCGGCGTGGCCGGAGCCATGATCGACCGGGTGCTTTCCCGAGTCTGAAGCATCATAGACCGATCCATGACACGACCACCAATCAAACGTCCCGACCATTCCACTTGGGGAGACTGGGGGCCGGATGATCAGCTCGGCCGCCTGAACCTGATCGGCCCCGAACAGGTGCTCAAGGGGGTGAAGGAGGTGCGAGAGGGCAAGACCTTCTGCCTGAGCCTGCCGCTCGACCTGCCCGGTGGAACGTTGATCAGCCCGGTACGCCATCCCCCGAAGATGAAGCCGGTGATCCGAAACGGAACCGAGTACTACAACTACTGCTGGTGCCAGGTGAATCCCGATCTCAAGGAAGTCGCCGCGGACGATTCGGTGACGCTCTACACGCAGTATTCCACCCAGTGGGACAGTCTTGCCCATCGCGGCGCGCTTTTCGATCCGGAGGGATCGGGTGAGGAGGTCCCATGCTACTACAACGGCGTGCGGGCCGAAGCCGCTCTCGGACTTGACGGCGACGGCCACGTGAAGGCCCACCGCCTTGGCGTCGAGCACATGGCTGTCCACGGCGTGCAGGGGCGCGGGGTGCTGGTGGACTTCCACCGAATCTACGGCAACAAACGGCACAAGGTGGGATACGACGACCTGATGCGCGCGCTCGACGATCAGAAGGTGGTGGTGGAGCCCGGCGACATCTTTTGTTTCTGGACCGGGCTCGATCGCTTGATCCTGGACATGAAGGGGGAGCCGGAACCCTGGATCAAACATGCCTGCGCCGTGCTGGACGGTCGTGACGAGCGATTGTTGGAGTGGATCGAGACCAGCGGAGTGGCCGCGATCGGCTCCGACTCGATCGCCGTCGAGGCCGCTGGCGAACCGCTTCCAGACGATCACGGAGGGCATGCGCTGCCGCTGCACGACCGCTGCCTGTTCCGCCTTGGGGTGCATCTCGGGGAGTTGTGGCATCTGGCCGACCTTGCGGTGTGGCTGAGTGAGCACGACCGCAGCCGGTTTCTTCTCACGGCACCGCCGCTCCGTCTGCCTGGGGCGGTTGGCAGTCCCGTGACACCGATTGCCACCGTTTGAGACAGATGTGCTCTCCCCGCTCCGCCCCTAGCACATCCTCAGGCCCTGCACATCCCGCACCTTGCTTCCTTGTCACTCACCAACAAAGCCGTCTCCGGCGTTCTCTGGACCTCCTCCCATCAGGTCGGACAGATCATCCTCCAGTTTGTGGTCGGAATCGTCTTGGCGCGCCTTCTCGATCCTGCCGACTACGGCCTGTTTGCATTGGTGGGTGTCTTTCTAGTATTCTTCAACATACCGGTTGAAGGGGGACTGGCTTTGGCTGTTGTCCAGCGGAAGGACCTGAGCGACGAGGATGTCTCGACGGTTTTTTGGTTCAATCTCGGCGCAAGTCTGACAGCGTATGCTGCCGTATGGTTCGGGGCGCCGCTGCTGGCTGCATTCTACTCCGAACCGGAACTGGTCTCAATGACCCGGGTCGTTGGAGCCACAGTGATCATTGGCGCATTAGCGATCTGTCAAAAAGCCCGGCTCGAACGCAAAATGGAGTTTCGTAAGCTGGCGCTGGTGCAACTGCCGGCGTTCGCAGTCAGCGCTGCCGTGGCAATCTGGATGGCCCATAGCGGCTTTGGGGCCTGGTCACTCGTCGGGATGGCGCTTACATCCACCGGTCTTACTTGCCTGACAATCTGGGGGGTATCATCGTGGCGACCAGGTCTCTGTTTTAGCACAAGATCTTTCCGGGCCTTGTTTGGATTTGGAGTGAACACCGCTCTCGAGAGCCTAAGCAATGCGGTTTTCCAGAACCTGCTTACCTTGGTCATCGGCCGGATCTACAGTCCCATCGAAGTAGGATTCTACAACCGTGCCCGCCACTACCAACAACTGCCCGCAGGAAGTATCTACTCGGTACTCGCCAAGGTAATGCTGCCGCTGCTTTCTTCGGTGCAGGATCAACCTCATCGCCTCAGACGTGCATTCAGCCAAGCTCTACGACTTTCAACAATACTCTCATTTCCCGCTCTACTTGGCCTGGCCGCCCTGGCGGAACCCTTAGTTTGGCTCATGATCGGAGAGAAGTGGCTCCCTTGTGTTCCCTACCTCCAGATCCTGTGCCTCTCGGCGACCATTCTGCCTGTACAAGCGATCAACGTGAACGCCATTCTTTCTCAGGGTCGATCGGACATCAGCCTCAAGATCAACCTCATCAAGAAACTCAATCTGGCGATCGTCATCGCGCTGACCTATCCCTACGGGATTGAAGCCATGCTTTGGGGGCAAGTTGCCACTTCGATCCTCGCATTCTTCATCAATGCCTGGCCAAACCGAAAGCTAATGCACTTTGGCATCCGCAAGCAACTTCAAATTATGGCTCCCTATGCCATCATCTCTCTGATCATGGCGGTGGCAGTGATGGTTGTGGTGTATGGCCTCAAGGCCTCGCCCTGGGTCGAGGTCCTCGTTGGGGTCTTACTTGGTGTATTAATCTACCTCATCGGAATCAGAATCGTCAGAGTCCCAGAGCACCGTGAACTCGCCAGCCTTGCCGCTAGGTTGCCTGTTGCGGGAAGGGTGCTCCAATTTGTACTGACTTAGCAAGGAAGGTTCTCGGATCCTATCTGTCGCCGCATGAATAGCATCCAACCATTGAAAAAGTCAAAAATCCAATGATGTCTGACCCCCATCTGATCAGCAATTTGACTTGGGAAAAGGCGAACGAGCTTATAGACGCCTACACTGAAGAGATCTCGTCGGAGAATCTGTGCCCAAATCCGTTGGCAAGTGTCCGGGTGAGCACTTATCAGCATGAGGCCTTTGTACGACAGTGTATGGACGGGATACTGGACCAGGTCACGGACTTCCCCTTTGAGATTGTGGTCGGCGATGACGGCTCAACCGACGGAGCCTTCAAGATTCTCAGCGAGTATCAGAAGCAAAACCCGGATAAAATCAGGCTCTTTCGCTCAGTCTCGAACCTGGGTCGTTACACCGGGAGCGGCCTGCTCAATGGAATCAGGATTCGGCGGGCCTGTCGCGGCAAGTACATTGCACTGCTTGAAGGCGATGACTACTGGACCTCACCTGACAAACTGCAACGTCAGGTGGACCTCTTGGAATCAAACAACGAACTTTCTGCTGCATTCCATGACGTGGAAATCATCGGAGATTGGGCGGGTGAGCAGATATTCGTCGATTACGGGGACAAGACGCTGATTGGGTTTGATGATTTGATGACGTTCGAGACGCCGATCGCCTTTGGGAGCCTGGTACTCAGAGAGTCGTGCATGACCATGGATGACTTCCCGGAGTGGCGCCTCAATGCGCCGGTGGGAGATATTCTCACGTTTGCCCAGTTGGCCTCGAAAGGCCCGATCGCCAGAATTCCGGAAAAACTGGGTGTGTACCGGCGGCATGCCGGGGGAATGACCTCGGATGGTACTCTCAATAGTTTTGACAACTCATTGCGCATGCTCAATATGTTCAGAAATATGCGCCACCATTTTGCTGGAGGTCCAGCGGACGACTACTTTGACTATAGGATTAGATCAATGGTCAGAGTTCTCTTCAAGAGGTCGAGAAGGCCAGCCTGGAATCAGAAGCATCTCTTTGCAAGTCTGCGGGAACTCGCCAAACTTCCCCTCGGCCAAATCTTACTCACGATCCAGGAACACTTTGGCAGGAATAATAAGTATCAATCGTAGCCCACCGACATGAGGAATCAATCAGGTGCGGGGAAAGGTCAATATACTTCTCGGCATCATTATTTCGGATTTCTTGAGTGTGGCAGATATAGTCATCATTGCGGCTGCGTATTAACTCCCGATGATAGAATTGAAG